>DATJYI010000186.1:0-4339 GCA_035499635.1 Nitrospiria bacterium
GCAAGACCCGAGACGTCCAGGATCAGGGCGACACGGCCGTCCCCCATGATCGTCGCGCCGGCAAAAACCTGAACCCCCTTCAGTTGCCGTCCGAGCGGCTTCACCACGATCTCCTGGCCGTCCAGCACTTCGTCGACCACCAGGCCGAACGGGCGGCCGCCGGCCTGGAGCACGACGATATTGACGCCGTCGTCTCCGGCGCGCCCGGATGCCGACAGCGACGCCGCGGCGCCGGACGGCTCGAGCTTAAGCAGCCGTCCCAGACGCAACAACGGCAGCAGCTCGCCGCGCAACCGGCAGACCTCCACGTCCTGGATCACCTCAATCCGTTCTCCGGCCCCCCCGTCCACGCGGACCATCTCCAACAGGTTGGCCTGGGGAATGGCAAAAAACTCCCCGCTGGCCTTCACCATCAACGCAGGAATGATCGCCAGGGTCAGCGGAATCTTGATCCGTATCCGGGTTCCCTTCCCGACTTGGCTGGACAGCTCGATCGCGCCGCCGATCTTCTCAATATTGCTCTTGACCACGTCCATTCCGACGCCGCGGCCGGAGAGATTGGTCACCTTCTCCGCCGTGGAAAACCCCGGGAGAAAGATCAGATCCGTCAGGTCCTCGGCGCTCATGCGTTCCGCCTCTTGCACGGAAATGAGGCGCTGCTCCACCGCCCGGCGCTTGAGGCGGGCGGGATCGATGCCCCCGCCGTCGTCGGAGATTTCAATGTTTACGTTGCCGCCTTCATGGAATGCGCGGATGCTCAGGACCCCTTCGGGCGGCTTGCCGGCGGCGAGGCGCGCCTGCGGCGGCTCGATGCCGTGGTCGACGGCGTTGCGGATGATGTGCATGAGCGGCGCCTTGATCGCCTCGTGAATTGATTTGTCCAGCTCGGTGCCCTGTCCGTCCAGCTCCAGACGGACCTTCTTCCCGCAGGTGACCGCCACGTCCCGGACCACGCGGGGAAACCGGCTCCAGATGTTGCCGATCGGCTGCATCCGGGTTTTCATGGCCGCTTCCTGCAGTTCGCTGGTGACCAGATTGAGCCGTTGCACCGTCGCGAGCAGGGTCGAATCCTGGTTGCTGGCGGCAAATTGAAGAATCTGGTTGCGCGCCAGCACCATCTCCCCGACGAGGGTGACCAGCTTGTCCAGCAATTCGACGTCGACACGGATCGTGCTGTCGGAGACGGACGATTCCGGCGCGGCGTGCGCGGCGTCTCCTTCGGCGGCGGCCGGCTCGGCGGGCGCCGGCGGCTCTTCCGTGATCCCCGACACGAACCGCTTGACCGAGTTCGGGAGCGTTTCCACCTCTCCCAGGCGGTCGTAGAGGGGCCGATCCTCCGGGGCCGGGGCTGGAGCCGGCGCCTCCTGGACGCCGCCCGCCGCCTGGAACCGCTTCAACCGCGCGACCAGCTCCGGGTACTCCTCCGACCCTTCATCCTGATGCGTTTCGATGTTGTGCACCATCTTCCTGACGGCGTCAGCCGTGGCCAGCAGCACGCTGGTGATGTCGGTGTTCAGCCGCAGCTGCCCCTTGCGCAGGCACGCCAGCAGGCTTTCTCCGGCATGAGCGATCGACTCCAGCCTGGAAAAGCCCAGGATGCTGCAGCTCCCTTTGAGGGTATGCATCGTGCGAAAGATGTTGTCGAACACTTCGTGGCGGGACGGATCGTGCTCCAGGGTCACCAGATCCTGATCCAGCTGGTTCAAGTTTTCATGACTCTCGATCAGGAATTCACGGATGATCTCTTTCATATCATTCTCATCCATGATCCTCTCCTTTGATGGCCGCCGGCCGGACGGAGCCGGACGCATGGCCGGGTATCGGCGGCGCAGCGGGGCGAATGAAGACGGCACTCACCGGAAACCTCTCACGGGCGTGACTGACGCGCGTCGCCCGCACGGCTCGGATCGTGATGACGGATCGTCGCGGCCGCATGTCGGGTTGGCGTCAGGGATGGCGACGCGCCGACCGGCGCGATCAGGCGCATTCCAGTCCCACGGCTTTATTGAGCACGGCAAGGACCTGCTCCTCGGTGAACGGCTTCAGGATGTAATCGCTCGCCCCGGCTTCGGTACACACCACGGCGGAATCCTCGGCCGACAGCGAACTGATCATGATGACGATCGCCTGCGGGTTGATTTTTCTGATCTGCTTCAGCGTCTGCAGGCCGCTTTGCTCCGGCATGATCATGTCCAGCGTGACGAAATCCGGTTTCAACGTCCCGTAGAGTTCGATCGCGCGCTTGCCGCTCTCCGCGGCGCCGACCACTTCGATGCCGTTCTTTTCCAGAAGGGTCCGGATGAGCTGTCGCATCATGCTGGAATCATCGACGATCAGGGCTCGTTTTTTCATCGGCCGTATCCTTTGTCTTGGGCGTTGGACAACACGACGGCGAAGGTCACGTTCATCTCAAATTCGCCGATTTCGGTGATCAGCGGAATGGCAATCAGCTCCTTGGCATTCGGGAAGACCAGGTTGGCGTCCGTGCCGGTGGCGACGATCGGCGGCGTGATGGCCGCCCGGACGCCGAGCCGGTTGAGATTGCCCGTGGCGTTTCCCACAATGATGTTGGCAAGCTCTCCCAGGGCGTCTTTGACCCTCGGATCAAGAATATCGATGGTCAGCCGCTCCCCGGTGATGTGCTCCAGGATCTGCCGCGCCAGGGCCAGATTGAACCGGAAGAGGATCGTCCCCGTGAGATCGCCCCGAACCCCCAGCACAACGAGGATCGTCTCGGAATTCAAGGACACCGTTTGCTGGCGCGGGGCGCCGACGCGGGCCTCGAGATTCGCGATCTGCTTCAGCACGGCGATGGCCGGTTCAATGAACGCATTGACGTGTTTCGACATCAACGGCACTGCGGTATCAGGCATCGTCTCTCCTCTAAGAATTCCTGCGGCATGAACGCTCGCCGGACACACGATCCGCTCGCCGGTTCATGAACCATGTCCGACAGGATTGTCTGTCATTGTCATGATCGTCCCAGTGCGTCAGGCATCGCCTCCGTACTCAACGCATCATTACAAGACCTTGAACTGAAGGTAGCACAGCGCACGGGGTTGTCAAATGAGCCTCGGTCGGAGGAGAAGCCTGCGGGACAATGGCGCCATCAACGCCGTCTGTATGGTGTTGCGTGGATTTTCACGGGCAAGCCCTTCACGGTGAACCTGTTCAGGGTGAACCCGTGGCTTTATACAACGATGCATGTCGTGCGCAAGCCTGTATCACCCCCGCCTGAAGGCGGGGTCCTCTTCCGCCTCCGGCGGATCGCGCCGCCCGTGGGAATCCGCCGGAGGCGGAGAGCGTGAGGGGAAAGATCGGGGCGTGGGGGCATCGGAGGACGTTGTAACGAAACCGCACGGGCCCCCACATCCAATGACCGACGCGAGCCTCTACATTAGATGCCCACGGACAAGCCCGGAGCCTATCAGTTTCCCCGCACGGGCATTGATAGGATGCGGGGGGAGACGCTATCTCTCCCCCATTGATTGACGTGGAAGGTACGGAAGAGCGATGCGCTTACACGGCAAGAAAAAGCCACGGGCCAGAATCGGCCGATGGGAGATGAACTGAGGGCTCGGGGCGAGGGGGCTGTATTGGGGGGTAAGGATTATGGAGTAGAGATTAAAATTATCAACCTTACCCCTTGTATCCTGGCTCTACGCTCATGAATAATGCCGTCATTACCAATCCGGAGGTGTCAGACCGATTACCCCTAATCCCGATCTATTCTTGCACGGGCCCCCGCATGTGATATCACGACGCGAGACCCTTCCGCCGTTAATCATCCAGCGAAAATGAGCTGGCGCGCGGTGATGCAACAGTGCACAACGCGGATCGATCCATTCCGCCCGGCGTGAGAGACATCCGGCAACGGTCAAATAGACGCCCCCCAACGAGAGGGGGTGAGAATACGCCAGTTCATCGATATAAACCCGCCTCGTTCCAATCCGCCCGTTTTCATCCTCCGTTTTTCCCCAGTCATTCAATGATTTGACAGGTTGCCAACGCGAGCTATACTGAACGCAGGAATTTGAATGAGTACGGGTTCGACACGATCGAACATCGTGCCAACGTTGACGAGGGCGGCGGATAATGTGCACGGGCCAGCAAAGGAGGTTGAGGTGTCACAGATGCGGATCCTTCGTCAACTCCTCTTGACACGATACGGAGTAAGGCAATGGTGTGTTGGAGTGGGAGCGGTCATGCTGACCGCGACCGTGCTCACACTCTGGAGCAGCCCCGCCTGGGCCATCCCGGCCTTCGCCAGAAAATATGACATCCCCTGCAACGGCTGCCATATTCCCGGATTCCCCAAGCTCAACGATGTCGGGAATCA
>DATJYI010000187.1:0-3798 GCA_035499635.1 Nitrospiria bacterium
TGGCCATCAGCCGGACGGTCGCGGCGACGCGGGCGGGACTGCGGCCGTCGAAATAGGTGCCGTGCCACTCCGGGGGCATCACGGTCGGGACGATCGAGGATCAGGTGGCAAATCCGGCGTCCAGATCCAACAGGCTGTCGAGTCCTTCGCCGACCGCGGTGGCGGCCTGGGCATCCTGGCGCACGGCCGACAGATCGAGCGCGCCTTCAAGCGTCAAATGATTGAGCAGGAAATTTGCGTTGCGCACCATCGTCCACGGCCAGGCCAGGCCAAGCGTCAGAAGGAGCAGGAGCGCGTTGCCGACTTTCAACAGGAACAGGCCGCCGCCCGACATGGTCGCATGGAAGCGGGCGTCGCCGGCGCCGAACATCGTGTGGTTCCACAGATACCGCTGCTTGGCAGCCTGGAACCAGAACGGATAGAACACTCCCGTACACCCGACAGCCAGCGTAATGAGGGCCAGGATGAGGGACGAGACGGGTTCGGGATGTTTCATGACGTTCACTGCGAACGGCACGGCAATTGCCAGGGTGGCGGCACACACCCACAACAGCACTATGGGGAAATAGATTTTTATCATCTCACGCCCGTTTCCGTCAAAGCGAAATCGCTCGTTGCCGAAATAGGTGTGTGACACGAGATATTTTTGCTGCCGGGCGATGAAATACGGATAATAGACTCCAAGGGTCAAGAACGACAGGACGATCCCCTTCAGATAGAGCCGGACGAAATTGGCGATCGAGCCGCGGAACGAGAAGCGGATGCCCCGCCAGGATGATCGGCTCAACCGGTAGCGGCGCGTGGCCGCGACGGCGAATGGAATCAGCATGAACAGCAACAGGTAGGTCACCAGCACCGCGGCGAGCTTCACGGCGAGCCCGCCGGGGAGGAGGGGGGCGGCCTTGATCAACAGCGAGAGGCCGCCGAACACCACAAAGGCCCGAAGGAAACCCCACAGCAGTTCCCGACCCGTTCCGTGATACGCGAACCGGTCGCCGTTGAATTCACTCTGACCGTACAGGTACTGACGCACCTTGACCTTGCCCCAAAAGTAATAGACACCCAGCGTGAGCAAAGTCAAGAACATGTTCATCACGTGAATGCCGAAAAACGAGCCGCCGCTGCCATGAAACGCGAGCACATGCACGTCCCCTGGCCCGTTCTCGGTGTTTGAAGGTGCGGAGGCGGGTGTCGCGACGACGGCGGACGCGATCGGCTCAGGGGCCGTTGTCGCATAAACGGGCTTGGAAGGGGCCGACTCCGACGGCGGAAGCGGCGCGAACGCGGCTCTGTTGCCGTCTGGCGCGCACCGATCGCACGCAGTTCCCCGTTCGTACAGACAGGCACATTTCTGGCACATCTCATAGGTTGCCGGCATGACCGATTCCTCCCCCGTTCCCTCAGACATGGAGATACGGCGCGCGTTCGAACGGCGACGAATTAACTATAGCCGAGGAGATCAAAACGCGCAAAAACGGGGCGGTCTACGAACGAGGAGAACGGGGGGGACGTTTCTGAACGAGAATTTCCCGCATCTGGTTGGGGAGGAAACAGGAATTGATGAGATCGAATCGCTCGAACAGCTCTTGAATCTCCCGATTCTCATAGGCCCGGCCGGGTGAATGCGCGAGTGGCAGCGGCTCATATTCCAGTTGTTCGGCTCCTGCGATCCGGTACCGGACGGCCATCCGCACGGCGGCTTGGTCGCAGTTAAACATGGCCAGCAGAAAGCCGCGGGGTTTGAGCAGGGTGACAAGCTGTTGCAACACCTGGCGCGCTCCTGAGAGATCGAAATAATCCAGCAGATCCCAGCACAGAATGGCATCGAACGAATCCGCCGGCTGCTGCAGATCGAGTGCGACCACCGGAGGCGCCTCTTTGGCCGAGGGCATTGGAATCGGACCGTGCGGAATCCTGCGGGCGGAGGAGGGGGAACGTGGGGATGACGCCGGAGGCGGCGGCTGGGGATTAACCGGCGTGATCCGATCGTCCACTGTCACCTTGCAGCGGTGATGGATCAGCCACTCGATATTCTGATCGCAGAGGCGGCCCAGATCAAGCAGGTGGGGCGCCGGGCAGGAGGCGAGCCCATCGAGAAGCCGTTTCAGGTTTCTGGTCGAATGGCGCGGAAACCTCGAGAACACCGGCGTCGGATCGTTGGAGCGTCTTATCCGGCCCGGCTGGGAGATTCCCGCACCCGCGACCGGAGGCGGCAGCGGGTTATTCACCTGGACAAACGGCCCGGCGCAGCCTTAGACCGGCATTGCCACGCGCTGGGGCGGCCTAACGAGAATCTTCTCGTCATGGTTCGTCACGGCCTTGACGGATTCCGTCTTGCGGTCCATGTCGACGCTGCCCTTGAAATGAGCCCCGTCGGCGATGGAGAGCCGTGGCGAGATGATATCGCCCTGCAGCCGTCCGGTTGCCTGGATCTCGACCTTCTCATCTGCGGTGATCTGGCCGGTTACCTCGCCCTGAATAACGATTGTCTTCGCATGCAGATCGGCCTTGATCCGACCGCTTTTGCCGATGGTGAGGTGATGCTCCTTGAGGTCGATCTTCCCCTCGACAGTTCCATCAATGGTGAGATCCTCGTTGCCGGTCAACTCGCCTTTAAACTGAATGGATTGCCCGATCAGAGCGGACTGCGTCATGGACGTCCTCCTCGTTTCGTGTGGTGTCCCATAATCGGCCGCATCAAAGGATTGCGCCGGTCGTTCGTCACGTTCTTCCTTCCAATTCCACATACGGCCTCCTTCCGCGATGCTCGATTCACCCCATCGTACTGACAGGATCCTGAGGGAGTAGTGTTCTCCATGCGTGACATCGAGATCAGATGGGGTACGATTGAATCAGCCACGGCATCAACGATATTGATGACTGTAAATGAAAAGATGCAGGCTGTCAAGCCGAAACACCGAGAGGGGCGCGGGAATGCGACGGCCCCTGCGAACACCCGCCCCGCCCGCCCGCGGCATGACGCCCTTGGAGCATCACATCCGTTCCGTGCAGATGGTTCGCGTCAAGTTGACAGCCTCCGCCACATGAATTACCTTTGACTTGTGATCACGCTTTCACTGTTTCCTCCATGACGATGATCGATCGCACCCGAGTGTGGACTTTGGTCACGGCCGTATGCCTGCTCGCAGGATGCGCCGAATTGCCCCGTTGGCTGTCCCTGGCGCCGCAGTCCGAGCAGGAATTGCAGAAATCGCTGAGCGCCGAACGGGCCGCGAACCGCGAACTGGACGAGCAACTGGCCGAGACACGGTTGCGGCTGTTAGAACAGGACGCACAATCGGATGATCTCAACAAAAAGCTCGATGAGGCCACTCTGGAGGTGGTGCGAACCAAGGCGATGCTGCAAAGCCTGGAAAGCAAGGCCGAGGCGGCCTCCACACTGGCTGAAGGCGAGATCGCCTTGAAAGCGTTAAAAGCCAAGGGAGCCAGAATGGACGATGGAGGGCTGGTCCAGGCCGAGGCCTTGCTGAATAAAAGCAATCAGGAACTCAAAAAGGAAAATTACGGCGGGGCCCTGTACCTGGCCGCCCAGGCAAAATCCCTCATCAAGTCCGATCAGGACCGGTTGCGGAACCAGGACAATGTCATCCCCCTCAAAGGGGAGGTGTCATTGGCCATTCCGATACCGCTTCGCGCCGACGGCTCGGCGAATGTCCGAACGGGGCCCGGTCTTGACAACCCCGTTGCCTTTTCACTCAAGGAAGGCGACACACTGGTGGGCTATTCATACCGCGGCGTCTGGGTCCGTATCAAAACGGATGACGGACGAAGCGGCTG
>DATJYI010000188.1:0-7837 GCA_035499635.1 Nitrospiria bacterium
GGAGCTGATGGAGAGGGGCGTGACGGAGGACCGCATCTACGTGTCGATGGAACGGAACATGAAGTGCGCAGTGGGCTTCTGCGGCCATTGCCAGTACGGCCCGCTGTTCATCTGCAAGGAGGGGCCGGTGCTGCGCTACGACCGGATCAGCCGCTGGTTCGACATCAAGGAGTTGTAGAGGCAGTTGATAGTGGATAGTGGATAGTGGAAGACTTCCCAGCCCTGACTCGAAGTTCGGCCGACCGCAGGTATGATGATGGCCAGGGGCCGAGCGTCGATTTGACACGCGAGCCATTTGCACATCACGTATGGGCGATGGGGGGGCGGGGGAGCGTGAGCATCGCTCCCCCGAACTGAGCGAGTGCATAGCACGAGCGGAAAGTGACGAATGAAAGTAGACAGTGACGATGAAAAGGCGTGACGATGGCGCGCTCACCTAAGCTGGCCGTCTGGAAGTTCGCCTCCTGCGACGGCTGCCAGTTGAGCCTGCTCGATTGCGAGGACGAGCTGCTGGCCCTCGCCGGACGGATCGAGATCGCCTATTTTCTCGAAGCCTCGCGCGCCGTCGTGAAGGGCCCCTACGATCTGTCGCTGGTCGAAGGGTCGATCAGCACGCCGGAGGATGTCGACCGGATCCGCCGCGTCCGGCGCGTCTCGAAGCGTCTGGTGACGATCGGCGCCTGCGCGACCGCCGGCGGGATTCAGGCGTTGCGCAATTTTCAAGACAACAAGGAATTTCTCTCCATCGTCTACGCGACGCCGGACACGATCAGCGCGCTGGCCGCCTCGACGCCGATCGCCGCGCACGTGAAGGTCGATTTCGAACTGCGCGGCTGCCCCATCGACAAGCGTCAGCTGCTGGAGGTGATCACCGCCTTCCTCTACGGCCGCCACCCCCAGACGCCGGCGCACAGCGTCTGCCTGGAGTGCAAGCGGCGCGGCGCGGTCTGCGTCATGGTGGCGAAGGGCACGCCCTGTCTCGGGCCGGTCACACACGCCGGTTGCGGGGCGCTCTGCCCGGCCCATGATCGCGGCTGCTACGGCTGTTTCGGCCCGATGGAATCGCCGAACACGGCGTCCTTGAGCGGACAATGGCGGAAGTTGGGCGCGGGACAAGATGAACTGGTGCGCGTCTTCAGGAATTTTAACGCGTGGGCGGATGCGTTTCAGGCAGAGAGCAGGACGCAAGAAGCCAGAGTCAAAAATCCGGAACCCAGAGAGTAAAGCAAGGCGGAGTGCATGGCCGACAAAACGATCAAAATTGACGCGCTGGCCCGTGTCGAAGGGGAAGGGGCGCTCTCCATCACGATGAAGGGCGACCGGGTGGACCAGGTGCGGCTGCGCCTCTACGATCCGCCGCGCTTCTTTGAATCGATCCTGCGCGGCCGCCATTGCTTCGAAGCGCCCGACATCACCGCGCGGATCTGCGGCATTTGCCCCGTCGCCTATCAGATGAGCGCCGTCCACGCGATCGAACGGGCCTTCGGCGTCCGCGTGGAGGGGCCGTTGCGGGATCTGCGCCGGCTGCTCTACTGCGGCGAGTGGCTGGAAAGCCACGCGCTGCACGTCTACCTGCTGCACGCGCCCGATTTTCTCGGCTACGAGAGCGCAATTGAGATGGCCAGGGAGCACCGGGAGACGGTCGAACGGGGGCTGCAGCTCAAGAAAGCCGCCAACGACCTCATCACGCTGCTCGGCGGCCGGGCAATCCATCCGATCAACGTCCGTGTGGGCGGCTTCTACCGGGTGCCGTCCAGGGCGGAGCTGCAACCGCTGGCCGAACGGCTGCGGTGGGCCCGCGATGCCGCGCTGGAGACGGTCCGGTGGACGGCCGCCTTTCCGTTTCCCGATTTTGAGCAGGATTATGAATTCGTCGCGTTGCGCCATCCCGACGAGTACCCGTTCAATGAAGGGCGCGTGGCGTCGTCCGGCGGGCTCAACATCGACGCCGATGACTTTGAGCAAACGGTGATCGAAGAGCAGGTGCCGTATTCGAACGCGCTCCACGCCCGCCTGCGGGACCGCGCCGGATCGGGCGCCTATTTCGTCGGACCGATGGCCCGTTACCATCTGAATGGCGACCGCCTTTCGCCGCTGGCGCGGGAGGCGGCTCGTGCGGCCGGCCTCGACGCGTCCTGCCGCAACCCCTTCAAGAGCATCATCGTCAGGAGCGTGGAGATGGTCTATGCGTGCGACGAGGCACTGCGCCTGATCGAGGACTATGAGCCGCCGGAGGCTCCCGCGCTCCAGATCCGGCCGGTCGCGGCCACCGGGGCGGCCTGCACCGAGGCGCCGCGCGGCCTGCTCTATCACCGGTACCGCGTCGATGGCGACGGTCGCATCACGGAGGCGAACATCGTGCCGCCAACGTCGCAGAACCAAATGATGATCGAAGAAGACCTGCGCCGTTTCGTGCAGCAGCATCTGCGCCTGTCGAAGGAGGCGCTCACTCGGCGGTGCGAGCAGGCGATCCGTAACTACGATCCCTGCATCTCATGCGCGACTCATTTTCTCACCCTCGAGATCGGCTCGGGAGGGGGAACGACCACAGCGAAAGAGGGAGGATGTGTGTGATGAAGAAGATCAAGCGGATCGTGGTGCCGGTCGATTTCACCGGCTTTTCGCGCCGGGCGGCCGACTATGCGGTGATGCTCGCCCGACAGTTCAAGGCCGGGATTGTCCTCGTGCACGTGATCGAGCCCTTCACCTACGACATCAACGAGTCGATGTGGGTGGTCGATCATTACATGGCGCTCAAGACGATCGCCGAGCGGCTGCTCACGCAACAGCAGCGGGATCTGAAGCGAAAAGGAATCACGGTGCGCACGGTGCTCAGGCAGGGCCGGCCGCCGTCCGAGATTGTGGATGAGGCGCGCAAGCGGAAGGCGGATCTGATCGTCATGGGCACCCACGGACGGACGGGACTGGAACATGTGGTGCTGGGCAGCGTCGCAGAGCGGGTCGTCCGGTGGGCGCCCTGCCCGGTGCTGACCATCGGGAGCGGCAAAGGCCTCAAGCGGGGAAAGCCGCTCCCGCTGATCTGACGCCGCTCCGGATTGGACGGGTGACGATGGCGTCCGTAGCCGTGCTGGGGCTAGGCAATACGCTGATGCAGGACGACGGCGTCGGCGCGAAGGCGCTGGACGAGTTGGAGCGCTGCTACCGGCTGCCGGAATCGGTGCGCCTCATCCGGAGCGACGCGCCGATGGCGCGGCTGGCGGCCGAGCTGGATGGCGTGGGCCGTCTGATCGTGGTCGATGCCGTCCGCGGCGGCCGTCCGCCAGGCAGCGTCTACAGGGTGGAGCGTGCACAGCTGGTTGCCGCCGGACGGCGCGCGGGCTCATCCCACGGGATGGGACTGGCGGACCTGCTTGACCTGCTCGAGGCATTGGGCCGTTGCCCCGACGTGCGGATCATTGGTGTGGAGATCGGGGGTGTGGAAATCGGGGGTGTGGAAATCGGGGGCGTGGAAGCCGGGAAGGCTGATGACGCCGGATCAGAGCGGTCAGACATGCCGTCCGATGAATTGTCTAGTGAATTGTCTGGGCTGGTGGCGGCCGCGCTGCCCCGCGCGGCGGAGGCGGTAGCGGACGAGCTCCTGCGGCTGGGCGTGGTGGTTGAAGAACGGGAAGCAGCCCGCCATCATGCATGAATTTGCCCTTGCCCGCACTCTCGTGCGGTTCGCCGAGCAAAGGCTCCCCCCGGATGGTCGACGGCCGGTCAAGAGCGTGACCGTCCGGCTCGGCGCCCTCGCCGGGATCGGCCCGGAGTCGTTGGCGGCCGCCTTCACGCTCGCCAGCGTGGGGACGCCGTTTGAAACGGCGACGCTCGAGATCGAGCCGGCCGAAGGTGGCGAGCTGTGGTTGGTGACGTTGGAACTCGGGGAGTAAGGGTCGCCATCATGGTCAGTCGGGTGCGTCTGCTGATCGGCGGGGCGGTGCAGGGGGTCGGGTTTCGGCCGTACGCCTGCCGGTTGGCCGGCACGATGGGACTGGCCGGATGGGTGGCGAACGATCCCGGCGGGGTAATGATCGAAGTGGAGGGCGCGCCTGACCGGGTGGAACGGTTTGTCGAGCGGCTCGTGCGGGAGCGCCCGGCGCAGTGCGACATCCAGTCGCTCGAGCGAGAACGAATGTCGCCGGTCGGCGCAGAACGGTTTGAAATCCACGACAGCCGCGCCGACAGTGCCGGCGTCCGTCCGGCCGCGTGGCCGCTGCCCGATCTGGCCACCTGCGACGCCTGCCGTCGAGAGCTGTTCGATCCCGAGGATCGTCGGTACCGCCATCCCTTTCTGACCTGCACCGCCTGCGGACCGCGCTACACGATCATCGAATCGTTGCCGTATGACCGGGCGAAAACGGCCATGCGCCGGTTTGACATGTGTCCGGCCTGTCAGCGGGAATACGACAATCCGGCCGATCGACGGTTTCACGCCCAACCCATTGCCTGTCACGACTGCGGGCCGCACCTGACGCTGTGGGATGACGCGGGCCGGCCGCTGGCCGAACGGGAAGACGCGCTGCTGAACGCGGCGGAGGCCTTGAACGAGGGGCGCATCGTCGCCGTCAAGGGGCTGGGCGGCTTTCATCTGATGGCCGACGCCGGAAACGAGGCGGCTGTCCGGCGGTTGCGGGAGCGAAAAGGCCGACCGGATAAACCCTTCGCCCTTCTTGTTCCGTCTCTTGAAGCGGTCACGACGCTCTGCCGCGTCTCACCGCTTGACGCGCGCCTGCTCGGATCGCCAGAAGCCCCGATCGTCCTTCTGCGATTCCGCTCGCAGAAAACGCTCGCTCAAGTCAGGGGGAGTGATGCTCACACTCCCCCTGACAACCCCCATCGCCTTACGCCTCGATCGAAAAGCGGCCTCGGCACTTCCAAGGCCCCAGTCATCGCTCTTTCTGTCGCCCCTCGGAACCCGTATCTCGGCGTCATGCTCCCCTCCACGCCGCTGCAGCATCTGCTGATGGCCGAGTTGGGCGCGCCGCTCGTCGCGACCAGCGGCAACCGGTCGGAGGAGCCGATCTGCATCGATGAGCAGGAGGCGCTCGCGCGGCTGCGCTGCATCGCCGATCTTTTTCTGGTCCACGACCGGCCGATCGTCAGGCCGGTGGACGATTCGGTGGTTCTGACGGCCCTGGGACGGGAGATGGTGTTGCGCCGGGCGCGCGGCTATGCGCCCCGGCCGGTCCGGCTGGGAGAACCGGCGCCGTCCTCCCCCATCGTGGCACTGGGCGGCCATGTGAAAAACACGGTGGCCGTTTCAGTCGGGGAGCACGCGGTGATCAGCCAGCACCTGGGCGATCTCGGTTCGGCGGAGGGCTGCGCGCTCTTCCGCCGGACGGTCGAGGAACTGCCGTCGCTCCATCGGCTGCGGCCGGCGCGGGCCGTCTGCGACCGCCATCCCGATTATCGGTCCACGCTGGAGGCCGAAGCCTCCGGCCTGCCCGTGCTGCCGGTGCAGCATCACCATGCGCATATCGCCGCCTGCATGGCCGAGCATCGCCTGCGCGGCCCGGTGCTCGGCGTGGCCTGGGACGGCACGGGCTGGGGTGCCGATGGGACAATCTGGGGCGGGGAATTTCTGCTGGCGGATGAACGGGAATTCGATCGCGCCGCGACCTTCCGCCGCTTCCGGCTTCCCGGCGGGGAGCGGGCCATTCGTGAACCCAGGCGATCCGCCATCGGACTGCTCTGGGAGGTATGGGGCGATGCGATCTTCAACCATCATGAGCTGGCCTGTGTGAAGAGCCTGTCCGCAGCGGAGCGGCGGGGAATCCGGCATATGCTGTCCCGCGGCATCCACTCACCCGAGACCTCCAGCGTCGGACGGCTATTCGACGCCGTCGCCTCGCTGCTCGGGAGGCGGCAGCGGGTCACCTTCGACGGCCAGGCGGCAATGGAATTGGAATGGGCTGCGGAGGGGGAACACTCCGGTGACGTCTATCCGTTCCGTATCGGTCCTGTGGGGGCGATTCGCGACTCGCCCCTCCAGATCATCGATTGGGAACCCATGGTGAGGGCCATGCTTGACGAGATGAAACACGGCGTGGCCGTCGGCGGTATTTCGGACATGTTTCACCGGACGCTGGTCGAGGTCATCGTCGCCGTCGCGCATCGGATCGGCCGGGAACGGGTGGTGCTGGGCGGCGGTTGTTTTCAGAATCGCAGGTTGCTTGAAGGAGCAGTCCAGCGGCTGCGGGCCGAGGGGTTTCGACCATTCTGGCCGCATCACGTCCCGCCGAACGACGGAGGCCTGGCACTGGGACAGTTGTATGTGGCAATGGGGAGAAGCCAAATAAAGATCAAGGGGCAGGGAGCAGGGGGCAGGGGAATCAATGCAATACCGCCTTGACCCTTGCGGCGTTCCCCTGGCCCCTGTGTGTTGAGAGGAGTACGATATCAATGTGTCTGGCGGTGCCCGGAAAAGTCATTGAAATCGATCGCGCGGCCGATCCCCCGATGGCGAAGGCGGAGTTCGGAGGAGTCCGGCAGCGGGTCTGCGTCGCCTGGGTGCCGGAGGTGAAGGTGGGCGATTACGTGCTTGTTCACGTGGGATTTGCGATCAGCGCGGTTGATGAGGTCGAGGCGATGAGGACGCTGGAGTTGTTGGGTGAACGGGGGCGGCAACGGGCGCCGGCTGACGAGTAAAACATGAAATACGTCGATGAATTTCGGAATGAGACGCTTGTGCGCGAATACGCGGAGCGGATCGCGGCCGTCGTCACCCGACCCTGGACGATCATGGAGATCTGCGGCGGGCAGACCCACACGATCGTCAAATACGGGATCGCTTCGCTCCTGCCGGAGAGCGTGACGCTCGTCCACGGCCCCGGCTGTCCGGTCTGCGTGACGCCGCTGGAGATGATCGACAAGGCGCTCGCGATTGCGGTCCGGCCGGAGGTGCTGTTTGTCTCGTTCGGCGACATGCTGCGCGTCCCCGGCAGCGGCAAGGATCTGTTGACCGTCAAGGCGGAGGGGGGCGACGTGCGGATCGTTTATTCGCCGCTCGACGCCGTGACGCTGGCCCAACGCCATCCGGAACGCGAAGTGGTCTTCTTCGCGGTGGGATTTGAGACGACCGCGCCCGCGACGGCGATGGCGGTCCGGCGGGCCAAGCAACTGGGCCTGAACAACTTTTCCGTGCTCTGCTCGCACGTCCTGGTCCCGCCGGCGATCGACGCGCTCCTTGCGTCGCCGGCCAACCGCGTGCAGGCCTTTCTGGCCGCGGGCCACGTCTGCACGGTGATGGGCTATGAGGACTACCGGCCGCTGGCGGCACGCCACCGCGTTCCCATCGTTGTGACCGGCTTTGAACCGGTCGATCTGGTGCAGGGGGTCTGGCTGGCCGTTCGTCAATTGGAAACGGGGCGGGTCGAGGTGGAGAACCAGTATGCCCGTGCCGTCAGGCCGGGCGGCAATCCGCAGGCCCGGCGCCTCCTCGATGAGCTCTTTGAGCCGACCGACCGGGCGTGGCGCGGCATCGGGGTGATTCCGCGCAGCGGCTATCGCCTGCGTGATGTCTTCGCCGGGTACGACGCCGAGCGCCGGTTCGAAACGGCCGGCGTTTCGACGGAAGAGTCACCCCTCTGCATCGCCGGTCAGGTGCTGCAGGGGGTGAAGAAACCCCTCGACTGCCCCGCCTTTGGGACGTCGTGCAGGCCGGAACAGCCGTTGGGTGCGCCGATGGTTTCCTCTGAAGGCGCCTGCGCGGCGTACTATCACTACAGGAGGTACTTGAGTAATCTATAGAATGCGGGGGAGACGTTATCTCCCCCCGCCGCCGCCCATTGGTTATTGGGCACGGGAAGTATAAAGGGGCAAACGCTGTGAATGAGCG
>DATJYI010000189.1:0-4806 GCA_035499635.1 Nitrospiria bacterium
GGTAGCCGGATCGGGGATCGAACAACAGCTGGTCGCCGACGCTGACCCGCTCGTTCACAAGCGGTTCGGCCAGCTCGGCCACCCGTTCTTCATCCATCCGCAATGAAATGATGGCCCGGCCCTCGCCCAGCAGGTCCTTGACCCGCACCACCTCGCCCTGAATCTCAAACTCGCACGCCTCGACGACGTTGAGCGCCTCGTTCAGGATGAGCTGCTGCCCCTTCCGCAACTGATCGGCCTGGATGTCGGGGCGCAGATTGACTTTCATTTTCCGTCCGGCCACAAATACGTTGATCGTGCCGTCTTCATTGGTGGACGAGTAGATGCCGTAGGTGGATGGCGGCGCGGAGAGCTTCTCCACTTCAACCTTCAGCGCTTCGATCTGCTGCTTGGCCTCCTGCAGGGCGGCAACCAGCTTCTCATTCTGCTTGTAGGCTTGTTCCAGCTGCACGCGGCTCTGACGCAGGTCACGCACCTCCTGCTCCATCGACACGATCTGCACATGCAGCTTTTCAAGCTCCCGTTCGTATTCTTCCGCCCGTTTCATCAATCGGCCTCCCCACAGGTCAGACCTCCACAGGTTGCACGCGCGCAGATCAGTCGGGTGATACGCGGCTGGTTAGAATTGCGTCGCATGGGCGTTGCGTGCTGCACTCTCGCCATCACATTCATCCTCGCGATCTGTGCGACGTCGTCGTACGAAATTATTGTATCACCTGCAAAATAGTCGGTCAACTTTTTACCATGTACAACGCATGCTGCAACTCCTCGGCCGCGCGCGCGATGTCGTCGGCGCCGAACACCGCGGAGATCACGCCGGCGCCGCGCGCGCCCGCGCGGCGCAATTCCGGCACGCGAGCCGCGGTCACGCCGCCGACGGCGAACACGGGGATGCGCAAACGGGCCGTCACCTCGGTCAACCTACTGAGGCCCTGCGGCGGTCCGAACGCCGATTTTGACGGGGTCTCGTAGACCGGACCGAACAGGACGAAATCCGCGCCCTCCGCTTCGGCCCTCACGGCTTCATCACGCGAATGCACCGACACGCCGATCAGGCGCGACTCACCCAACAGCCGTCTGACAACCGGGGTGGGCAGGCTGTCCGTGCGGAGCTGCACACCGTCCGCTCCGGAGGCCCAGCACAGATCGACGCGGTCGTTGATCAAGAGTCTGGCGCCGGCGGCCGTGGCGCGGTCGCGCACGCGCAGTGCCAGCTCGAGCAATTCGCGGGTGGGAAGATCCTTCTCTCGCAACTGGACCGCGCAACCGCCCCCGGCGGAGCCCGCTCCAGTCAACGCCGTGCCGACGGCATCGGGAAGCGGCACGCCCCCCGTCACCCGCCGGTCGGTAATCAGGTACAGCGAAAAATCAATCACGCTCCTTGATCGAGCGTGGAACGAACTCATTCGATTAAGTCGGCCATTTAAAGTCAGGGGGAGTGTGCTCAAACTCCCCCTGACCACCTCCATCGCCATACGGATGGCCCGCATGGCTCACGCCTCATACCGGCACTCGGCCTGCCTGGCAGGGAAGAGCAACGTTCATCTCTGTTGAAGTCAGGGGGAGTGTGCACTTCGCTCGGCCATGGCCAGCGGCCATGTCGCCGGCTCAGATTCCGCTCGTGGCGAACCCTCGCGGTGAACCGCCTTCGCGTGCAGAGCCCGCGAAGCTTCATTCAACTCCCCCTGATCTCTTGATGCGGGGGGCTGCCACCCCCACACCCCGGCCCCATCGCCAACAGCCACCAGTCACTCAATCATCTCCGTCAGGGGGCTGCTGGCGGTCGCATACAATTTTTTGTCATTCGAGTCAGGGGGAGTGTGCTCAACTCCACCTGATATCTTTATGTGGGGTGCTACCGCCCCCACACCCCGGCCCCACCGCCGACAGCCACTCATCACTCAATCATCTCTGTCAGGGGGCTACTAGCGGTCGCATACAATTTTTTCTCGATACGCCCGGCGCGGAACGCAAGACGCCCGGCAAGCACCGCGTGGCGCATCGCCGTCGCCATCGCGATGGGGTCCTTCGCCCCGGCGATGGCCGTGTTCATCAGGACCCCGTCGCTCCCCAGCTCCATTGCCACGGCAGCATCCGAGGCGGTGCCCACCCCCGCGTCGACAATCACCGGAACCGAGACCACTTCCATGATAATGCGGAGATTGTAGGGATTCCGCACGCCGAGGCCGGACCCGATCGGGGCGGCCAGCGGCATCACCGCGGCGCAGCCGGCATCCTCCAGCCGCTTGGCGACAATCGGATCATCATTAGTATAGGGCAGGACGGTGAACCCTTCCTTCACCAGGATTTTCGACGCCTCGATCAGGGCCGCCGTATCGGGGAAGAGCGTCTTGGGATCGCCGATCACCTCCAATTTGACCAGATCCGACACACCGGCAGCCCGGGCCAGCCGCGCCGTCCGCACGGCGTCGTCAGCCGTGTAACAGCCGGCGGTGTTGGGGAGGATCGTGTAGCGCTTGGGATCGAGGTAATCGAGCAGATTGTCCTGCTTGCGATCGAGAATGTTGACCCGGCGGACGGCCACCGTCACCATGTCGGCGCCGGAGGCCTCAACGGCTCGTCTGGTTTCTTCAAAATCGCGGTACTTGCCCGTGCCGACGATGAGCCGGGAACGGAGCGTCACGCCGCCGATGACCAGCGCGTCGTCATCGGAGGGTTGCGCGAAGGCGGCCGGAGGAAGCGGTTTAGACTTGACCGATTTCATCCGTCCCTCCTCCGCCCACAAACGTGATGATCTCGATGCGATCGCCGGGCCGCAGCAGGCGGGTCGAATAGTCCCCGCGCTCCAGCACGTGTTGGTTGAGTTCAACGGCCACCTGCTCCGGCCGCACGCCGACCTCGGTCAGCAGGCGCATCACGCTCCACCCATCGGGCAGATCGCGCGCCACGCCGTTGACCGTAATGGAGGCGGGCTGGTACGGTCGGGGTGACTGGCTCGACATCGCGGCGGCTCGTGACACCATGATGGATTGAAAAAATTATATCGAGGCCGGAAAAGCCTTGTCAACCGACGAATCCGTGCCCTGATCGACGGCAAGAACCGTTCGCTCCGTTCATGACCTTCTCCTGTGCCCGTCCCTTCCCCTCCTTGCTTGACACGTAAAAAGTCGATAGGATACTATCCGTTTCCGTCAGATGAGGGGTGCGGCACTCACGTGTCGCGCACGCGTCTCAGTTCAGAGGGTCCCTGCTCCCATGAAACATTCCGCCGGTCTGAAACAAAGTGATCCCCAAGTGGCGCGCGCCATCGAAGCCGAGCTGAAGCGGGAGCGGCAGCAGCTCATCCTCATCGCCTCTGAAAACTACGCCAGCCGGGCCGTCCTGGAAGCCCAGGGCTCGCTTATGACCAACAAATACGCCGAGGGGTACCCGGGCCGTCGGTATTACGGCGGCTGCGAGTTCGTCGACTCCGTCGAGCAGCTGGCGATCGACCGGGCCAGGGCGCTGTTCGGCGCCGAGCACGTCAACGTCCAGCCCCATTCCGGCTCCCAAGCCAACATGGCCGCCTACTTTGCCCTGCTCAAGCCGGGCGATCCGATTCTCGGCATGAGCCTGGCCCACGGCGGCCATCTGACCCACGGCAGCCCGGTCAACTTTTCGGGCAGCCTCTACCAGGTCCACGCCTACGGCGTGGAACGGGAGACGGGTCGGATCAACTACGACGAGGTCGACCGTCTGGCGGCGACCCACCGGCCCAAGCTGATCGTGGTCGGCGCCAGCGCCTATTCGCGCGTGCTCGACTTCAAACGCTTCCGCGAGATCGCCGACAAGGCCGGCGCGCTGTTGCTGGTCGACATGGCGCATATCGCCGGCCTGGTGGCGGCCGGCGTGCATCCCAGCCCGGTGCCCTACGCGGACGTGGTTACCACGACCACGCACAAGACGCTGCGCGGCCCCCGCGGCGGCATGGTGCTCTGCCGCCAGACGTACGCGCGCGCGATCGACAAGAGCCTCTTCCCCGGCATCCAGGGTGGGCCGCTGATGCACGTCGTCGCGGCCAAGGCCGTCGCGCTGAAAGAAGCGGCCGGCAAATCGTTTCAGGCCTATCAGCGGCGGATCGTTGAGAACGCCCAGGCGCTGGCCGCGGCGCTCGTCGACCGGGGTTACCACATTATTTCCGGCGGCACGGATACCCACCTCATGCTCGTGGACCTGCATTCCAAGGGGGTCACCGGCAAAGAGGCCGAGGGCTGGCTCGACCAGGCCGGCATCGTCGTGAACAAAAACGCAGTCCCGTTTGATGATCAACCCCCGGCGATCACCAGCGGCATGCGGCTGGGCACGCCCATCGTCACCACGCGCGGCATGAGGCCGGCCCAGATGACCCTGATCGCCGAGCTGATTGACACGATCATCGCCGCCCGTGGAACCGAGCCGTCCATCGCGTCCATCCGTCGGCGCGTCGCCGCCCTCTGCGCAAAATACCCGTTTTACTAATGCGTATGATCATTGATGCAGCAACAACGTACGGGCGATGGGGGCTTTTCATGAGGGGGAGAAGAGTGGAGCTTTACGGGCCGTCGCCCATGAAGGCGGTTCACCGCGAGGGTTCACCACGAGCGGAACCTGAGCCGGCGACATGGCCCATGGCCATGGCCGAGTCGAAGCGCATCTCCCCCTGTCCGCCTTCGGCGGATGAGCGGGCCTAGGCGAGCGGAGAGATTCCCATGCGTTGTCCCTTCTGCGAAAAACTGGATAACAAGGTCATCGATTCGCGGTTGAGCAACGATGGCGAATCGATCCGCCGCCGGCGCGAGTGCCTGGAGTGCAAGCGCCGGTTCACGA
>DATJYI010000190.1:0-6561 GCA_035499635.1 Nitrospiria bacterium
CTCGCGTCGTCGGATCGCTGGTGCTGTCGGCCGTCATCATCGCCCTGTCTCTCGGACTGACGGGCTGTCAGCGCACACCCGCCGGCATGGTCTGGATCCCCGGAGGCCCCTTCGTCATGGGCACGAACGACGTGGACGCCCAGGGACTCGCCCAGTTGTACGGTCTGACCAAGCCGTGGTTCGAAGACGAGCATCCCGCGCACACGGTCGATTTGCCCGGCTACTATCTCGACCGGAACGAGGTGACCAACGCCGACTTTGCCGCCTACGTGACGGCGACCAATTCCCGGGTGCCGGGGACGTGGCACGCCGCCACCTATCCCGGAGGCGCGGCGGATCAGCCGGTCGTCAGCGTCAACTGGTATCAGGCCAGGGATTTTTGCGCCTGGGCGCACAAACGGCTGCCGACCGAGGCGGAATGGGAGAAAGCGGCCCGCGGCACCGACGGCCGGCTCTATCCCTGGGGCAATGATTTCGGCCTCGACAAGGCGAATCTCATGTCCAACCAGGTGCAGCCGGTGGGCCTCTTCCCGCAGGGCCGGAGCCCCTACGGCGTGAATGATCTGATCGGCAACGTCTGGGAATGGACAGCCGACTGGTACGAGCCCTATCCGGGCTCGACGACGGTGTCGAAAGATTTCGGACAAAAGTTCAAAGTGGTGCGCGGCAAATCCTGGACGATGGGGTTCGGCCATCAGGAGCAGGCGGAGGTGAAGCAGATCATCGCGCACGAGGCACGCAGCAGTTTCCGGCTCTATTTCGATCCGGTCTTCGGGTTCAACGATCTGGGGTTTCGATGCGCCGCCTCACCATGACCGCGCGCCGCCGTGCGCAAATTCGGCGGACCCTCCTGGTCCTGCACGCCCTGATCGGCATCTCAATCGGCGGACTGTTCGGCGGAGGGCTGACGGACGGCAACGCCAGCTTGGACGCCGCAATCTCCTCGCATGTCGGGACGGCCTCGCCCGCCGCGGCACTTCCTGCCGGTCATCAACCGGTCGGGGCTGGCCCGCTCGGCGGATCGGCGGCGAGCCCAACGACCTGCCGTCAGTGCCACGTCGCCGGCCGCAAACCCGTGGCCGACTACAACAAGCCCGAGTGCCGGGAATGCCATCTGTCTCACGCCCGTGACGGGATGCGCGCAGGCGGCGGAATCGACCGGTCCTCCTTCACTCCCGTGGTGCTGCAGGAACACCCGGGCAAGCCGTCGCCGCATCATGCGACCGAGCAGCATCAAAGCCAGCCGATCATCAAACAACAAATGGTTGCGATTCCCGCCGGCCCGTTCTGGATGGGCAACAACGGCCGGGGCGCCGACGGACCAGGCGATGAGGATGAGCGGCCGCTGCACCAGGTGATGGTGGAAGCCTATCTCATCGATAAATACGAAACCACCAACGCCATGTACAAGGCATTCGTCGACGCCACCACGCACGAGGCCCCGAAACTCTGGCAGAACGGCGCCTACCCGCCCGGCAAGGCCAACCATCCGGTTGTCTACGTGTCATGGCACGACGCCATAGAATTCTGTCAGTGGGCCGGCAAGCGGTTACCGAGCGAGGCGGAATGGGAGAAGGCGGCCCGCGGCACCGACAAGCGGGTGTTCCCATGGGGCGATCAGTTCGACCCGATGAAGGCGAACACGCCGCAATACTGGATGGCCATTCATCAGGCCGAACAGGCCGACACCATGCCGGTCGGCAGTTTCGAGGCGGGCAAAAGCCCGTTCGGCCTGTACGACATGTCGGGCAACGTTTACGAATGGGTGAACGACTGGTACTTGCCCTATCCCGGCAACCAGTATCCGAATGATCATTACGGCTTTAAAAACAAGATCGTCAGGGGCGGCTCATGGTACGACTGCCTCTCCTACGGCTGCGGCTTGAGCTCGCCGACCTACAACCGCAGCCGGTTCAACCCGGATATTCGGAACAAAGGATTCGGATTCCGCTGCGCGAAATCGTCCGTCCATCACGCCAAACGCACCACATCCCGCGCCGCCCGCCCAACACCGTGATCCGCGCCGCTCTGCCATCGCATTCGTTTCTCCGGCTCCTGTCCGCCGCGATCCTTTTCGCCGTGGCGGCGGGCTGCAGTCGCCCTCCCCATGGGATGGTTCTGATTCCTGCCGGAGCGTTCACCATGGGCACGGACGAGGTGGATACAAATAAAACGGGACTCAGCTACGGCATCGTCAAACCCTGGTTCGAAGACGAGCATCCGAAACGGATCATCAATCTCCCCGCTTTCTATATCGATCAATATGAGGCCACAAACGAGCAATACCAGGCGTTTCTGGTCGAATCCAACCGCCGGCCGCCCCGCTACTGGGTGAACAACCAGTACCCGGGCGGCAAGGAGCGCTACCCGGTGTCATGGGTCACATGGGAAGATGCCGACGCCTACTGCCGGTGGCTCGGCAAGTCGCTGCCAACCGAGGCGCAATGGGAAAAGGCGGCGCGCGGTACCGACGGGCGAATTTATCCCTGGGGCAATGAGTTTGATCCGGCCAAGGCGAACATTGGCGGCTCGGCCGGCGGCAGCAAACCCGTCGGCAGTTATGTTGCGGGCAAAAGCCCCTACGGCGTCTACGACATGATCGGCAATGTCTGGGAATGGACGGCCGACTGGTACGAGCCCTACCCCGGCGCGACGTTGACCGGCGACTTCTACCAGGACAAGATCGGCCACCATTACAAGGTCATCCGAGGCCTCTCATGGTCGCCGATCGGCCACTACGACGCCAATGACGCCAGGGCCGTCGAGGAATACTACGCCAGGATCTCCTACCGGCTCTTCTACTATCCAAACGACGGGCTGGAGGATCTGGGCTTCCGGTGCGTCAAGCCGGCATAACGAGCACGTGTTCAGAACTATGTCACAACGGCGGAATCCTCTTTTCTTCCCCTTGTCACTCGTCACGCATCACGCATCACGAATCACTCTTTCTCTTTCCCCGCCGTATTGATCTTCAACAGATCGCTGATCGGGCAATAACCGGCGATTCCCGTCCCCAGGCCGGCGACCGAGACGATGCCAAAGACCACCTTCCAGACCGGATGGTCGGTAGCGAAGGCGACCGCCAGGCAGACAAACCCGACGCCAAACCGGAAAAATCGATCCAACCCGCCGACATTTTTCTTCATGTCACCCCTCCCCGTCGCATTCGATGACCGCGCGTGACCGCGCCCGCCGGCTCACCTCAGACGATTGTCTCCTTCCGAGCGGGAAATGTCAAAGACGCCCCGAACGCAGTAATGGGCCGCGGCACCGGGTTGGTGAACGTATCGCACCGGTTCTGGAACTACGGGAAACCGTCAGGAAAGGAAGGGATGAGCTTCGATGCTCCGGCAGGCAGAAGCGCCCGCGTAAAGAACCGCCAGTCCTGCCGTAAAGGAAGGAGCGTTATAGCTTTGGCGGCTCGATCGTCTTATCCGACCTGAGGGTGCTGAGGTAGGCGGTAATGGCCAGCGCTTCGTCATCGGTCATGCCGAAGTTGGGCATCTTCGTATCGGGCTTGATCGCTTGGGGCGATTTGATCCAACGGTAGACCCACCAGGAATTCAGCCGGATGCCGGAGCGGCTCAAATCCGGCCCCACGCGACCGCCTTTGTCATCGACACGGTGGCAGGAGATGCAGTCGAACTTCTTCTCGAAGAGGTGCTGTCCTTGTTCCTCGAGCGCTTTGAGCTGGTCCGGTTTATATTCGGCCAGATTGATCTTGGTGGTGATCTGATAACTCGGACGCTTCGCATCCATCGGTTTGCTAAAGTCGACTTTGCCCGCATCGTTCTTCTGAAGCGTGCGGACGAAAGCCACGATCTCCCATCGCTCCTTGTCCGACAGCGTATACTTGAACGTGGGCATGAGCCCCGGGACCCAATTTTCATCCGGTTTGCTGTCCTTCTCCTCTTTGACGTCCCGGCTGAGCGTCTCGTAGATGTCCTGATTCGACTGGGGGCCGATATATTCTTCACGGGAATCGGTCAGATCCCTGGGGTGGGGATCCATGAACTTCGCGTTGTAGCCGTCGCCCCGGCCCTTGGAGCCGTGACAGGGGCTGCAGTAGTACTCGAAGAGCGCTTTCCCTTCGACCACGTGCGGATCTTCAAAGAGCGTGCACCCGCTCATTCCCGCAGCGAACGCCAGCGCGGCCGCGACTCCGATCAGTTGCTTCATGGCGACGATCCCTTCTTGGTCGACCCGGTCTCGCTTGGTTTGGACTGCCCTTTCTGGCTCGTTCCACCCTCGCCAGGTTTTTCACCAGGTGTAGTCCGCCCTTTCTGATTCGCTCCGGCCTCACCCGGCTTCTCACCCGGTGTGGACTGCTTCTCCAGCTCTTTCACGGCGGCCTGGGCGAGGCTCAACGCCTGCTCCATCTGCACGATCCGTTCTTCCGGCGTCACCGCGGGCTTCAGCGTCAGCGGTTCCGGAGACGACTCTTCATCGGGCGGCTCCTCGCCCTCGATCACCAGCTTGATATGCACCGGCAGCGAGATCCACAACACCAGGACCACGGTCATGCAGATGCCGACGAAGACGGTGAGAAACAGGCCCTGATCCTTCGGCGGCCGCACGCGTCACTCCCGAAACATGATGGCCCGGATCGTGAGGATGACGATCGACGTCAACACCACCAGCCAGGAGGTCAGGGCGATCGGCCGTTTCAAAATATGCCGCTCGGGGCTCCGGTCGATGAAGGGCAGCAATACCAGCAGGAGCAAGAAGATGGTCGGCAGCGCAATGGCGCCGAGAAATTCGCCCCATTGGCCGGCAAAGAGAAAGGAAAGCGCCGGGTCCCTCAACAACTGAAAGAGAAACAGAAAATACCATTCCGGCTCGGGGTTCAGTCCCGAGGCGACAGGGCTGGCTTCCTCCAGCATCTGGTGGGGGAAGCGAATGGCCAGGGTGCAGACGATGACAAAGACCAGCCCCATGACAACGATGTCCTTCCAGACCTGGGTCGGAAAGAAATATTCCATTTTGGATTTCAGTTCCTGGGTCGTCCCCTTGAACGGGCCGGCCGGACCGGCCGAGCGGAAGAAGAAGAGGTGCAGACCGACCATCGCCAGCAAGGCGGCCGGCAGGATCATAATGTGGATCACGAAAAACCGAGTCAGAGTCTGGGCGCCGGGCACGGAGCCGCCCCGCAAAAAGCGGCCCAGGAAATCGCCGATGATCGGCGCCTTGCCCACGATCTCGATCCCGATCACCGTCGCCCAGTAGGACCGCTGATCCCACGGCAGCAGGTAGCCGGTGAAGCCGAAGCCGATCACGATGAGAAACAACCCCAACCCGGCCAGCCAGACCATCTCCCTCGGTTTCTTGTACGCGCCCCAGAGATAGACCTGGGACATGTGCATCACCATCACCGCCACCATGGCGGACGAGCCCCAGAGGTGATAGCTGAGGATGAACCAGCCGAAATCCACCTTCTCGATGATATACCGTGTGCTCGCATAGGCATGATCGGCGGTGGGGGCGTAATAGAACATCAGCAGGATCCCGGTGACCGCCTGCATGATGAAGATGAAGAGCAACGCCGATCCAAAGACGTAGGCATAGCGGGCGCCGCCGGCCATCGGCTCGTTGAGCATCTTGGCCTGGAGGCCTTTGAGATCGATCCGCTCGTCAACCCAACGGTAGACCGCTTCAAGCATGGCTAGGCAATCCGTATCTGCTCTTTGACGCCGGCCTCGAATTCCATATCGATGATCTCCAGCTCGCCGCCCGGCAGGACCTTGACCGGGAGTTTGTCGAGCGGGCGGGGCGCCGGTCCGTCCAGGACTTTGCCGGTGGCGCTATACACGCTCAAATGACACGGGCAGACAAACACCATTCCGAACCGTTTGTGGTGCCGCCAACGGTAGGCGCAACCTAGGTGGGGGCACTTTCCGGAAAAAACCACCACATCGGCGGCCTTTTGATTGACCCATATCAGATCACCTTTGTCATCCTTGAAATTCAGGTTGCCGTTCGGATAGATCTGATTGAGCTGCTCAGGCGTCGGCTTCAGCACCCAGTGGGATTTTTCATAGTGTCGGGTGATGACCCCTTCCGTCACCGTCTTCGCAAACTTGTAGATTTGGGGCACTCCGGGCGGTTGCCGGTCGGCGCTCAGATTGCCAAGATTGATCCAAGCATTGGTAAACGGCTTGTACATCGGATAGATCAGATAGCGAATGACCGGATAGATCAGGGGCAACGCGAGCATGGCTCCGATCACATTCGTAAACCGGGAAAAAAACTGCCGACGGGAGAGATCCTTCTCCAGCTCGGGAAGCGGGACCAGGACTTCACCGGGGTCCACGTCGAGATGGCGCTCCAGATGGGGAATCTCCACCTCGTCGATCGTCACGAAATCATTGCGCCGAAAGGGGCCGGTCTTCACCAGCGCGCTGGATGCGCACTGCAGCCTGACTTCCCGCTCCGTGCAGCTGGCGATGAGACCGTCAACGGCAATCAGCGACTCCTGGCCGTCGGACTTGACCACCAGGTGGCTGATGGTCTTCGACAGAGGGTCGACGATCACACGCGAGACTTCCCCCACTTCCCGATCGG
>DATJYI010000191.1:0-12004 GCA_035499635.1 Nitrospiria bacterium
CGTCCAGACCCTGAAGGAGCGGGTCACGCTGGTCTATCGCATCAAGGTCTATCTCGACAATCCCAACCGGGAGCTGAAGCCGGGGATGCCGGCCGACGGCATGATCCACGTCCAACCGGCCGCCGCCCGCCGCTGAGCGCACGACGGACACCTCGATGACGTTATGCGAGCGGCCGTTGGGGCTGGGTTTCCGGTCATGACAACTTCCCCATGACGACTCCCCCATGACAACTCCCCCATGACAACTCCCCCATGACAACTCCAATGATCGACTGCGAGGGGTTGACCAAGCGCTTCGGCGGCCAGACGGCGATCGATCGCCTTATGTTGCAGGTCAACCAGGGGGAGATCTTCGGGCTGGTCGGGCCGGATGGGGCGGGCAAAACGACCACGATCCGGATGCTCTGCGGCGTGATGGCCCCTGACGAAGGCGAAGCGCGCGTGGCCGGCATCGACGTACGGCGCGATTCCGACTTGCTTAAATATCGGATCAGCTACATGTCCCAGCGGTTCGGGCTGTACGGCGATCTGACGGTCATGGAGAATCTGCGTTTCTACGCCGATCTCTACGAAGTCCCGCACCGGGAATGGGAGGCTCGCGTGCCGCGACTGCTGGCGTTTGCCAATCTCGAGCCGTTCCGCCATCGGCTGGCCGATCAGCTCTCCGGCGGGATGAAGCAGAAGCTGGGGCTTGCTTGCGCGTTGATTCACACGCCGACGGTGCTGTTTCTCGATGAGCCGACCAACGGCGTCGATCCCGTCTCCCGCCGGGATTTCTGGCAGCTTCTCTACATGTTTTTGCACGAAGGCGTCACCATTTTTCTCTCCACGGCCTATTTGGATGAGGCGGAACGGTGCAACCGAATCGGGCTGCTGCATGAGGGGAGATTGCTGGCCTACGACACACCGGAACGGGTCAAGGCCCTGCTGCGGGACACGGTGCTCGAGTTGCGATGTGACCAGAGCCGTGTCGCGCGGGAACTGCTTAAACCGGCGCCGATTTTCAACGACGTCGTGATCGCAGGCGACCGGCTCCACCTGGTCGTCTCGGCCGATGCCGGCGTCGAACAGGGGCGGGCGGCGGTGCGGGAACGACTGGAGGGGGCGGGGATCGTGATCCACCGTCTGGAGGCGGTGGCGCCCTCGCTTGAGGATCTGTTCATCGAACTCGTTCGGTCGCGTACGGGCGATGGGGGGAGCGGGAGGAGTGGAGCATCCCCCCCCGATACGAAATCCACGGCGGCAAGTGGGGAAGGCGCAGGCCATGGCGCTGCCGGCGGCTGACAACGGACCGCGGGAGGCGGTCGAAGTCGAAGGGTTGGTCAAGCGCTTCGGCACCTTTACGGCCGTCGACCGGATCAGCTTCACCGTGACGAGGGGCGAGATTTTCGGCTTTTTGGGCCCGAACGGCGCTGGGAAATCGACCACGATCAGGATGCTCTGCGGTCTGCTCCTGCCGACGGAGGGACGGGGACGCGTCTACGGCTTTGATCTATACACCGAATCGGAGCGGATCAAACAGCACCTTGGGTACATGTCCCAGCGATTCTCCCTCTATGAAGAACTGACCGTTCAGGAGAACCTGAATTTCTACGGCGGTTTGTATGGGCTGGATGAGCAGGCCAAGCGGAAGCGAAACCGCTGGGCGATGACCATGGCCGACCTGACCGAAAGGGCCGATGAGCCGGTCCGTTCGCTCTCGGGCGGCTGGAAGCAGCGGTTGGCCCTGGGCTGCGCACTCCTGCACGAACCGCCGCTACTTTTTCTGGACGAGCCGACCGCCGGCGTCGACCCAATCTCGCGGCGCCGTTTCTGGGATCTCATCTATGATCTGGCCGGACGCGGCGTCACCGTGTTTGTGACCACGCATTATCTGGAAGAGGCGGAATATTGCGATCGGCTGGCGTTGATCAACAACGGCCGCATCATTGCCATGGGGACGCCGACCGATTTGAAAACGCGTTTCATGTCGCGGCAGGTGCTGGAGCTGGAGTGCGACCCGCTGATTCCGGCCATGGAGCGGCTGGCGCCGTCGGGCCTTGTGGACGAGGTGGCGATCTTCGGCAACACGCTGCATCTGGTGGCGCGGAACGCAGAAGAAGCCATGGCCCGTGTGCGCCCCTTTCTGGCCGGGCACAATATTTCAGTGCGACGCATGGGCACAATCACGCCGTCGCTGGAGGATGTTTTCGTCTCGTTGATCCAGACCCAGGGGGGTCCGAAGAATGTCACGGCGGGGGCGTCGGGAGCGGATCGTGGCGGATCGTAACGGGTCGGCCGTCAGCATGATCCGGCTTCGGGCGGTCGCACGGAAGGAGTTCATCCAGCTCTACCGGGATCCGCGCAGCCTCGCCATCATATTTGCCATGCCGCTGCTTCTCCTGCTGCTGTTCGGCTACGCGGTCACGCTGGACATCACGGACGTGCAGGTTGCCGTCTACGACCAGGAGCGGTCCGAGCAGAGCCGGGAATTCATCCGCCGTTTCGACGAATCAAAATATTTCCGCCTTGCGGCGGATGTCGGCGACTACGCCGACCTAACCCGGTTGATCGACCTGCGGGAGGCGCAGATCGGTCTTGTCATTCCATACGATTTCTCCCGCACGCTGAACAGCGGCCGTCAGACCGCCGTACAGGTGCTACTGGACGGCAGCGACGCCAACACCGCCAACATCATCCTCGGGTACATCCGTTCGGTGGTTCAGGGCTATTCGCAGTCGGTCCTGTTCGACTATTTGGGACAGCAGGGATTTACCGACCGGCGGATCCCGGTGGAGCTGCGCCCGCGCGTCTGGTTTAACGAGGAGCTGGAGAGCAAGAACTACATTGTCCCTGGGCTCATAGCACTGATCATGGCCGTCATCGGCGCGCTGCTCACTTCGCTGACGATCTCCCGGGAGTGGGAGCGCGGGACAATGGAGCAGTTGGTAGCCACCCCGGTCCACAAGCTGGAGCTGATGATCGGCAAACTGTTGCCGTACTACCTCCTGGCGGTGCTGGATGTGGCCATTGCCATGGGAGTCGGCGTCCTCATTTTTCAAGTACCCTTTCGCGGCAGTCTGCCGCTCTTTTTTTTCCTGTCGTCCTTGTTTTTGTTTGTGGTGCTCGGCCAGGGTTTCCTCATTTCGGTGATCGCCAAGAGTCAGATGCTTGCCAATCAGATGGCGCTGGTGTCGACGTATCTGCCGGTCTTTCTGCTGTCTGGATTCATGTTCAGCATCGCCAACATGCCGGTGGCCCTGCAACTGGTGACCATTCTGGTCCCGGCCAGATACTTTGTGACGATTCTGCAAGGGCTGTTTCTGAAGGGGATCGGCCTTGCGATCCTGTGGCCCGAAATGCTGGCGCTGGCACTCTTTGTCGCCGTCATCGGGACGTTGGCGCACCGGCGTTTTTCGAAGACCATCACGTGAGCGGATGCGATGCTGCGACGGGTCCGCGAAATATTAAAAAAAGAGTTCATCCAGATGCTCCGAGACAAGCGGATGCGCTTCGTGCTCATCGGGCCGCCCCTGATCCAATTGATCGTCTTCGGCTACGCGGCCAATTTCGACATCCATCACATCAAGGTCGGCGTCTATGATCTGGACCAGTCGTCCGTCAGCCGGGACCTTCTCGCCCGGTTCGAGCGTTCGGGTTACTTCGACATCACGCGGCGGGTGGCTGATGAGGACGAGATCGCGTCGCTCCTGGACCGGCGTGATGTCACCGCCGTCATCCAGATCAACCACGGATTCGCGGCTGATTTGAAAAGCACGAAGACGGCGCAGGTGCAGCTGATCCTGGACGGCACCGATTCCAACACGGCGAGCGTCGTCCTCGCGTACGCGAACGCCATTGTGGGCGATTTTGCCGAGAATGAGCTGCAGAACCGGCTCCTGCACGTGGATGCGGCGCTGGCAGCCTACCGGCCGGACGTCGCGATCGAGCAGCGGGCCTGGTTTAATCCCAACCTGGAGAGTCGCCCCTACTTCGTGCCCGGAATCATCGCGACATTGGTGCTGATCGTCACGATGAGCCTGACGTCGATGGCGGTCGTCAGGGAACGGGAGGTGGGGACGCTCGAGCAGTTGATGGTCACCCCGATTCGGCCGCTCGAGCTGATCATCGGGAAGACGGTGCCGTTCGCGGTTGTCGGCCTGTTGGATGCCACGCTGATTGCGGTGCTCGGCGTGGTCTGGTTTGACGTGCCCATGAACGGCGATCCGCTGGTGTTGTTGCTGGGCGCCGTCCTCTACCTGTTGAGCACGCTGGGGATGGGGCTCTTTCTGTCGACGATCTCATCGACGCAGCAAGAATCGATGCTGGTGAGTTTTTTCTTCATCATGCCGGTGATGCTGCTGTCCGGTTTCACTTTTCCCATTTCGAGCATGCCGGAGTGGATCCAGTATCTGACCTACCTGAATCCGCTGCGCTATTTTCTGATTGTGATCAGGGGCGTCTTCCTGCGCGGCAGCGGGGTGGTCGAATTGTGGCCGCAACTGGCGGCCATGGCGGCGCTGGGAACGGCCATGATGGTGTTGAGCGCGCTGCGGTTTAAGAAGAGGATTGAGTGAGACGTTCGGCCGGGCCGGGGCCGCAGCCGGATTCAGCGGCACGAGCTCGGCTGCGCTTGCGGTGCTCGCCGGCTCTCGGCTCTCGACCGCTCCGGTATTGAAGCCAGTTGATGGAGCGGCCTGCGAGACGGCCGCTTCACCGGTTGCAGCCCCAGCCCGGCATGTACTATGTTCGCAGCGCAGGTGAGGGAAAATGTTGAGAAGTGAAAAGGAAGAAGGGAGCCGTCCAACCTGTAACCAGTTCAGCGGCACGAGATCGGCTCCGGTTAGATCCTCTCCGACCTCCGGCGCTCAGCCGTCCTGGTTTCATCACCATTGCGAGGGCGGCTTCCGCGACGTCCGCATCACCGCTTCCGGTTCAGTCTGTTCGTGTGTGCAGGATCCCGCGGCGCGCAGGTGGAAGAGAGGGTTAGGCTTTGAGCAGGTCTTCGACCGTGAATAAACTCAGGACGTCGAAGCCAAGCGATTCCAGGTGCGCCCGTCCCCCCTCTTTCCGGTCGACCAGGGCGATCACCTTGACCACCTGACAGCCGACGTCATGCACGATGTTGATCGTCCGTTCCGTGGCGCGGCCGCTGGTCAGCACGTCGTCCACCACGACCACCCGGGCGCCCTTGCAGAGCGTCCCTTCGACAAGGGGGGAGGCGCCGTGGGGTTTGGGCTCCTTGCGGATGATGAAGGCCGGAATCGGCCGGTCGGCATCAAAGCTGAGGATGGCCGTGGCGACCGCGATCGGATCGGCGCCAAGCGTCATGCCGCCGATCGCATCGATGTCCAGCCCTTCGACGGCGTCCAGCACCAGGCGGCCGACCAGAATGGCGCCTTCAGGGTCGAGCGTGACCTTTTTGCAATCGATGTAGAACCGGCTCTTCCGGCCCGATGACAGCGTGAAAACCGGTTCGGTATTGTAGACAAAGGAATTGCGGAGTTTCTTGAGCAGCTGGGCTCTGAGCGAGGCGCGTTCCCGTGGCGTCACAATTCTTCCATGGTAACCGGACACTTCTAAAAAGTAAAGTTTGAGCGGATTACGTTCCGACGGAGCTGATTTCGACCATGATTTGCAGCATGTCGAGATCATCCCGGTCAAACCAGATCATGGCGCAGTCCCGGCATCGGTCGACGATGACCAGGTACTGATAGCTGTAGAAATTTTTGAACATCATGCGCCGGCAGTTCGGACAGCGCAATGCCGGCAATGGGTCCCGCCGGGTGATGGAAGCCCTTCGGAACATGGGTCTTCGCCTACTTCAATAACGACGTCAACGGCTATGCCGTCGACAACGCCCGCGCGTTGCGACGATTGATCGGGGTGGGTGACCGTCGCTCAGCGGAAAGTCCGGGGCGACAGCGACAGCAATGCGACGGCGACGAGCAGGTAGGCCGCCGCCATGAGCCACGGGGTCGCGCCCGGCGCGGAGAACGGCCAAAAGAGACGGCCGTCGGCATGGGGCGAGTGAATGAGCCCGACCAGACTCGCGCCGGCGGCCGCAGCCATATAACCGGCGGCGGCGCGGAGGCGGTGATCGATGATCTTCGACAGCGCGGCCGACCACAGCAACGACGTGATGATGAAGCCGTTACCCAGCAGAACGAGCGCGTGATAGCTGACGGCCGCTTCGCCGGTCAGGTCGGCCGCGGTTTTGCCCACACCGCCCAGCAGCGCATTGGATTGCAGCAGCACCAGGTTGGCCAGGACGGGCACCAGCCCGAAGGCGACCGCTTCATAATGCACCGACGGCGTGGCGTGAAACGCCTGTGCGAAGATTTCCACGCCGATGAAGATCAAAATCGGCGCCACGGCCGCTTCCGGCAGATGATCGACCAGCCAGCCCAGGTAGCCGAACAGCCCCCCCAGTCCGATAAATAGCGCGGTGGCCAGCGTATAGCCGGCGCCGCCGCCCATCTGTTTATAGGCCGGATGGCCGATATAGGGGGTCGTCTGCACCACGCCGCCGAACAGGCCGCCCAGACAGGTGGCGATGCCGTCGGCCAGCAGGATCGAGCGGGTGTCGTAATCGTCGCCCGCCACCGCCGCGCTCTCGGTCACGTCGATGCCGCCGACGATGACGACCAGCGCGAAGGGGAGCGCCAGGGCAAGGTAGGGCGCCAGATGGGGCAAACCGGCCAGAAAGCCCAGCGTCAACACCGGGAGAGCGACGTGCAAGCCGTGCTCGGCGTGGGGCGCCGGCGGGAGGGCCAGTCCGGCGACCATGAGCAGGTAATAGAGACCGGTGCCCAGCGCCACGGCGGCCAGCGCCGCGGGCACGTTGCCCGGCAAGCGGATTTTGCCGATGAAGGCGGTCAGGATGATTGCCAGCGAGAGCAGACCGACGGCGGGCGTCTCGATGATCTTCAGCGAAGGAAAGAAGGCGATGAAGATGATTGCCACGGCGGCGATCGGCCCCAGCAACGCGGCGCGCGGCAGCAGATGGCGCACCGCCGGGCCCACGAAGGACGCGGCGATTTTCAACAGACCGGCCAGAATGACGACGGCCATCGCAATCTGCCAGGTCAGCACGGCATCCCTGGTGGCCAGATAGGCCGGGCCGATGATCCCGAAGGCAAATGCGAAGAGCGACGGCGTGTCGATGCCCAGCGGCATGGCCGTCACATCGGTTCGCCCCGTGCGGCGCGCCAGCCGCAATGCCAGCCAGACGGTGATCAGGTCCCCCGCGAAAACGGCGACCGCCGACCCGGGAATCATGCGGTGCAGGATGACTTCGCGCGGCATGCCGAAGACGCCGGTCAGGATGGCGGCCAGCATGACGAGCTGCGTCATGTTGTCTACCATCAGGCCGAAAAAGGCGTTTAGGTCGCCGGGGCGGAGCAGCGAACGCAGCGTGGGCGACGGCGTCGCTCGAGTCATGAGGCCGGGGAGCCTGGAGTGGGCGCCGTCAACTGATGATGGTCGAACTGGGCGATTTGGTCTTGAAGATCTGGATCGCGGCCCAGATCTGCCGGGCCGGTTGGTTGAGAATCAACTCCGAATCGGTGATGTGCGTGTCGATCAGCTCGAACGGCCCGCCGCTGTAGTAAATCTTGCACCGTTCGAGGGTGCAGTTTTTGAAAATATGGTTGTCGAGCGTGAGCGCCTCCTCCTTGAAGGCCTTCTGCTCGACCACGATGTAGGAGGGTTCCGACATGGCGCCCATGCTACCATGCGCCGACGACGCCACACAAGGGGGCGGTCACGCCGGTGCGTGAGCCCGTGGCCCCGTCAGGAGGGCGTTTCCCGATCACTCCCTCCCTCGGACACCCCGTCACCCGACCCCTTGACATCAGATAGGAAAATATCCTATAAAGTAATTATTCCTGAATATGAAACCGGTGGATCAAGGCGCGCTGGCGCGACGACTGCAGGCGCGGGGGCTGAAATGCACGCCGCAACGGCTGGCGATTTATGCCGCTCTGTCGGCCAGTGATGACCACCCCAGCGCCGAGGTGCTCTACCGCGACGTCAAGGCGGACTACCCGATGCTTTCCCGCAACACGGTGTATCAAACGCTGGAAGCGCTGACGACCGCCGGGCTGGCCCAGGCGATCCGGACCGGACGGTCGCACGCGCGGTACGACGGCAACAGCGAGCCGCACCACCACATGGTCTGCCTCTCGTGCGACCGGGTGGAGGATTTCCATGATGCCTCGCTTGAGCGGCTGGCTGCACCGGCCCGCTTGCGCCGCCGTTACCGGGTGGTCCACCATCGAGTGGAATTCTACGGCTATTGTCGAACGTGCCATGACCGCAACCCGCACGCGTCGCGCGTGCATTCACACAAGGAGGAAATCCGACATGGGTAAGTCGTTGAAAGGGTCCAAGACGCTCAATAATTTAAAGGAGGGATTTGCCGGCGAGTCGCAGGCGAACCGGCGCTATCTCTACTTCGCCCGCAAGGCCGACATCGAGGGGTATCCCGATGTAGCCGGCGTGTTTCGAGACACGGCGGAGGGCGAGACCGGCCACGCCTTCGGCCATTTCGACTTCATGGCCGAGATCGGCGACCCGGCGACCGGTGAAGCCGTCGGGACGACCGACAAGAATCTTAAATCCGCCATTGCGGGCGAAACCTACGAGTACACGCAGATGTATCCGGGGTTCGCCAAGACGGCCCGCGAAGAGGGGTTCGCCGAAATTGCCGAGTGGTTCGAAACGCTGGCGAGGGCGGAGAAATCCCACGCCGGCCGGTTCACCAAGGCGCTGGACAGTCTCGGCAAGTAACGGGCCGGGTCACAAGGACAGGGGATGGGGATTGAGCGAGACACGGGCGAATTTCCCGTCACTTGTCCCCTGCCTCCCACTCTCCGCATGCAATGAGTGACCGTCTCCCCACGCCGGCCCAGCCGATTTTTTGGGACGCCCGCGCGCTCGAACGCGAGCAGCGACGGGTCTTCGACGTCTGCCAGGGGTGCCGGCGCTGTTTCAATCTGTGCGAATCGTTCCCCGCGATGTTTCAGCGCATCGATGAGGTGGACGGCGACGTCGACCGGCTCGGCGCAAAGGATCTGGACCGGGTCACGGCGTTGTGCATGAATTGCAATGTCTGCGGGTTTGTGATGTGTCCCTACACTCCCCCGCACCAATTTGAAATCGATTTCCCCCGCCTAATGATCCGATCCAAAGCGGTCGGCGCCCGGAGCCGAGGTCTGTCCTGGCGCGACCGGCTGCTGTCCGACACCGACCGGATGGGGAGGCTCAACTCGAGGTTGGCTCCGCTGGTGAATCGACTGTTTCGGATTCGCGCGATCCGCATTGTAATGGAGTGGGTGATCGGCATTCACCGGGACCGCCGGCTGCCGCCCTTTGTGGTGACGACGTTTCCGAGATTATTTCTGCTCCGTCGCCAGGCGAAACCGACGGCGGAGCCGGTCGTGCCCGGCAGCGGGGAAAGGGGGGCATCGCCGGCCGACAAGCGGAGCGAGGCGGGACTCTCCTCTCCGCGGGGCCCGCAGTCCGGTCATCGGGTGGCGCTCTTCTCATCCTGCCTGGTCGACTATTCCTATCCGGAGATCGGCCGGGCGGCCGTCGACGTGCTGGAACACAACGGGGTGGAGGTGGCGCTGCCGGCGCAGCAGTGTTGCGGCATGCCGTCGATGAGCGTGGGGGATCTGTCCGCGGCGGTGCAGAAGGCGGTCGCCAACGTGGCAAGCCTGCTGCCGTGGATTGAGCGGGGCTACCGGATCGTGACCCCGATGCCCAGTTGCAGTTTGATGTTGAAGAAGGAGTATCCCTATCTCCTTGGCACGCCGGAGGCGCAACGGGTGGCCGATCAGACATCCGATCTGTGCGAATATCTGATGCAGTTGCACAAGGAGGGTATACTGCGGACCGATTTCGTCAAGCCGGGGGGGACGATCGCCTACCATCTGCCGTGCCATTTGCGCGATCAGAAACTGGGCTACAAATCGCGCGACCTGCTGGCGCTCATCCCCGGAACTCAGATTCAGGTGATGGAGTGGTGCTCGGGTCACGACGGGACCTGGAGTCTTGAAAAAGACTATTTCCCGCTGTCGCTGAAGATCGGCCGGAAGGTCTTCGACCAGGTCGAACAAACGCAGGCCGATCTGGTGGTCTCCGATTGCAGCCTGGCCGGCAATCAGATCGCCCAGGCCACCGGCCGGCCTGTCAGCCATCCGATCGAGGTGCTGCGCCGGGCTTATGGGTTGGGGACTACGGATTATTAGGGCAAGGCGAATGAGGGGGGGAAGGAGAGCGAGGGTTATGGAGAAGCTGTCATTTTCGGACATCAAGCCCTTGGCGGAATATGAACAGGAGCGGCCCGGCTTTCGTCGCCGGATCATCGAGTTAAAAGCGCACCGAAGGATTGCGCTCGGTCCATCGATCACGCTTGTGTTTGAAAACAGGGACACGGTGCGCTTTCAAATTCAGGAGATGCTTCGCGTCGAGCACATTGAGGAGCGTCGGAAGGTGCTCGACGAGCTGGAAGTGTACAACGGCTTGATCCCCGAAGAGGGGACGTTGTCGGCCACGCTCTTTATCGAGATCACAGAGGCCGGCCGGATCAAGGAGTGGCTCGACCGGTTGATGGGGATTGATCGTCCGGGCCGACTCTGGCTGGAGCTGGGCGGGGAGCGCTGTCCGGCCGAATTTGAAGCCGGCCACAGCAACGAGACGCAGCTCAGCGCCGTCCACTATCTGCGCTTCCGGCTCACGCCCGTGCAGCGGCGGCGGCTGGCCGATCCGTCACTGGCCGCGCGGCTGGGGATCGATCATCCCCATTATCAGGCCAGTGCGGAACTTGGGTTGCAGACCCGGCAATGCTTGCTGACAGATTTATAACTGTCAGGGATGAACGTCGGGGCATGGGGCACCCGCCTGCCGACCGGCAGGTCGCCAATCGAAACACGGAGCTTTTCGGGAATCCCTCGCCGCACGGGCCCCCATTCTAATCAGACGTGCGGTTGATCGCCGGCAGGCGCTGCCAGTGCTCCGAGCGGTAGCGCCAGATCAGACAGCCCATCCGCGTAGTCCAGTCGACGAGCATCACGCTCCAGACCCAGCCGATCGTCAGCCCCAGCCCGGAGAAGATCGCGGCCAAGGGAACCCGCACCAGCCACGCGCCGATCGCCGTCACCAGCAGCAGAAACCGCGTGTCGCCGGCGCCTTTGAGCGAACCGGAGAGCACCATGGTAATGGCCAACGGGATTTGCAACATGCCGACGATTTTTAAAAAGAGCGTACCGTACCCGATCACCGCTGCATCGGTGGTAAACGCGCGCAGCAGCAGATAGGGAAAGCAGAAAAAGAGCAGCCCCATGCCCGCCATGAGCAGAACGGCCAGACGGTTCGCCTCCCAATTCTCGATTTTTGCCTTGGCCAGTTTCTGCGCGCCGATGCTCTGCCCCACGGCGGTGACCGCCGCGACGGCGAAGCCGTTACCCGGCATGAACGAGAGCGCCTCGATGTTCATGCCGACTTGATGGGCGGCGTACACGACGGCTCCGTACCCCAAAATGATTCGGGCATAGGCCAGCTGGGCGCCTTGTTGCAATAGCCGGTCGAACGTGATCGGCCATCCGACGCGGAGTATGTGCCGAAGTGACGACACGGGCGGCGGCCCCGTGTGGCGGCCAAACAGGGGGATCAGATGGCCGGCGCGCCGGGCTTTGGCGTAGAGATAGATCGATCCGACCGACTCCGACAGGCCGATGGCGAGCGCGGCGCCGTTCACGCCCAGCGCCGGCGCGCCCCACCGGCCATAGATCAGCGGATAGGCGATCAGGATGTGCAGCGTGTTGACGATCGTGACGGCGATCATCGGTGTGCGGGTGTCGCCGGCGCCCTGCATCGTGGCGACCAGCTGATCGACGGCAAAGACGAAGATGAACAGTCCGAAATTGATCAGCAGATAACCGTGCATGAGCGCCTGCATGTCCGGCGTCGCCCCCAGCGCTCTGGCGCTGACATCGCCGCCGATCACGCCGAGCAGACT
>DATJYI010000192.1:0-5011 GCA_035499635.1 Nitrospiria bacterium
GTCTCCGGCATCTGGGTTGAATGGCGGGCGGGGTACGCCAATAACCTCTTTTTCACCACGGCCAACGGCAAGGTGTGGCGGATTAAGGATAACGGAACCTCCGCGACCGATCTGTGGGGGGCGGGGGCGCCGACTATGACCGCCGCCTCGTTTCCCCTGGTGGTTCCTTCCGCTGGAAAGGTGTATGCCGCCGGCTGTTCAGGCGCGAGCTGCTCAAGCGGCAGTCAGGCCAAGCTCTATCAACTGGACGCCACGACCGGGACGAAGGAGCAGTGCCGCGTCTTGGGGACCAACATTACACCGGGCGATCCCGCGCTTGATACCGTGCTGGAGCGCCTGATCGTCGGCGCCAGCGATGGCAAACTGCATGCCTACTCTGCGCCCGGCGGCTTTCTCGGAGGGGATCCGTCATGCACGCCATGAATACGGGTTCGCTGGTCACCCGCATCATACTGGTCGGTCTGCTGGTCGGGGGCGGGGTGTCGATCGGTCAATCCAGATCAGCCGATGCGTCAGAACAGGGTGTAGAAATGAGCTCCGTCCGGCACCAAGGCAAGACTGTTCAGGCGCTCTTTGCCGTGGCAAGCACGGATCGGTCGCCACACATCCGGGGAGTCAAAAAATATTGGGACACGTTGCAGCCCGGCGCCTCTTTTTCTGTTTCCACGGTGCGTGACTTATATCTGTACACGTATTGGAAGCATCTTTCTGGAGAACACCTCGTCATATTGATGATTTACAGCCCGGATGGTCAGCTCTATGAACGTCGGGTGATGCCGATTACCACCGACAAGAGATCTCCCGCGACCAGAGTGGTGCCGGGGGTGGATGGTGCCGTCAATGTCCAGCTGACGCGGGCCTACGGGAAGTACGACGTCACCACCGTGCAGTTGCCCGTAGCCGGCACCTGGATTACCAGCCATCACCTTCTGGGAACGTGGCGTGTGGACGTGCTGCTGGATGATGCCTCAAGCCCGCTGGTCAGCCGCAGCTTTGAGCTCACGGAATAATTTCAGGCGGTTGCTCTCCTCGGAGCGGATCGGTTGCGAGGATCGATGACGTGCGGTATAGTGAGGCAAAGTGTCCCGGAACGGGAGGAGACGGCATGGCCGATGAAACGCAAGCCGACAAAAAACCGCAATCCTATATCAAACCAAAGATCGAGTGGGAAGAGCCGTTTGAACCGGTGACATCGGCCATCAGCTGCGCGAAGAAACCGGGACAGGGTCATCCAGCCTGCATGGCCGCGCCGAAGCTCTAACACACCAGCATGCCCGAATATTCCCTCACAATTGAAATGGCGGGGCTCGCCTGCACGGTGATGTCCCCAGACCGGGCTCTCGCTGAGCTGGTGTCTAGACGGTATCGGGGATTTCTATCCCGCCGATCGCCGCGATTTACACTGACTGCGAGGATTGACCCGTCAGCCGCCGGGGACGCGCCGTGTGACGTCGTTCCTGCTTCTGCCATCATCGATTGGCATGAGCATCGGTTGCACCTCTCCGGTGACGGCTATTCAGCCAACTATGATGTGACCGCCGGAACCGGTGTCATGACACTGCCCTTCAATTTGACCCCGCTCGACCTGGTGCTGAAAGTGCTGTACGCCCACTATCTGCTCGACAACGACGCATGTTTCATGCACGCCTGCGCGGTCGGTCACCCGGGGAACGTTGATCTGTTCTTCGGCCCGTCGGGAAGCGGCAAATCGACGCTTGCCGGCCTGGCCGCGCAATCCGGCGCCGTGGTGTTGGCGGATGAACTGGTGATCGTGCGACGTTGCTTGGATGCCTTCACCCTGTATGGCACGCCGTTTTGGGGGGGGTGCAATGCTTCGGCGGACGTTCGGGGGCTCTTCGCGCTGTGTTCCGAGCGGTGGAAAGATGCGGTCACCGCGATCCGGCCAATGCACGCGCTGCGGCGTCTGCTGCCCTGTTCCGGCAATTTCTTCCATGATGCCGTTCATCAATCACGCTTGTTCGCCCTTCTGGGATCGTTGGCGGGCTCGACAGCCTGTCAGGCGCTCCAGTTTTCATCGATTCCCTCAATGCGAGGATGGCTCGATGCTCGTCTCGGTGGAATCGGATAGCCATCGAACGGGTGCGGCGCCGGCGACGGGGCCCCTCCAGTATGCGCGCGTTGTTCAACGTGCGTCCGTCGCATACGTGCCCTTGAATGTGTTGATTGAGCTTACGCACCGTTGCCACCTCGATTGCGTCCACTGTTATCTGGAAGACAATCACGCGCACGAGGCCAGGTCACGAGAGCTCACCACCGAGGAGCTCATTCGTCTGATCGACGATCTGACCGACGCCGGCTGTCTCTTTCTCACCCTCAGCGGCGGGGAGATATTTTTGCGACGGGACACCGTGCATGTTGCGCGTTATGCCAGGAGCCGAGGACTGGCAATCCGGTTCTTCACAGCCGGACTGCTGTTGACGCCGGAGCTGATCGACTCCATTACGGAGCTCCATCCGTTATCCATCGAATTCTCGCTCTACTCGGCCGAGAATCCCGGGTTGCATGATGCCATCACGCGGGTCCCGGGTTCGCACGCCAAGACGCTGTGGGCGCTCCGGGAACTGTCCGCACGCCGGATTCCGGTGGTGATCAAGACGCCGTTGATGCGATCGGTGTTTCAAGAATACCCCGGGATCATCGCCCTCGCCAGGGCGCTGGGAGCAGCCTATCTGCTCGATCCCACCGTGACCCCGAAAAACGACGGGAATCTCTCCACCTGCGCTCTGCGTGTGACGCCGGACCAGCTGGCTGAATTGTATGCCGATCCGACACTCCCGGTCGTGGACGAAATTAAGACGCTGGCCTCCCGACAGCGCCTCAGGGACCCGGAGGATGAGGTCTGCAATCTGGGCAAGATGGGCTGTGCCATTTCGCCGTTTGGGGATGTCTATCCGACACTTGGTTTTCCCTGGGCGGCCGGGAACGTCAGGGAACGGCCGTTTCAGGCCATCTGGAAGGAATCTCCCGTTTTTGTGAAACTCAGGGGCTTGAAGATCAAGGATTTGGGAGTCTGTTCCGGCTGTGAAAAATCAACCTATTGCAATCGGTGCTGCATGTGGGCCCTGATGGATGACGGCGATCTTCTGGGCGGTTCTTCATGGGCCTGCGGCATCGCAGCGGCAAAAGAACGGGCGGCGGGCCTCCCGACAAAGCCAACGCCCCACCAGGTGAAATTGGGCCAGCAGGCCGATACCGAACTTTCCATCCCTCTACACGTCATGTTTTAACCGCACTCCAGGTGTATCTTTTCGTATCTAGATCACTCTGACTTCCTTCAGGAATGTCTGATCCATCAGACATCCATTTGATCTTGTGACACAATTTGACAGCTTTGCGAACCTCAGCTACAGTTTTCTTAGAAGGCGGGGATTGTGAAGTTACGGGGGAAGGCCTGAAGTGCGGGCTTGACGCTCCGTGAAAGGAACGCGAGATGGGGAGACAGCGAATGAGCGTCATGCGATGGAGCGTCGGTGTCATCACCGGCTGGTCGCTCATCGGGTGCGCCGTCCATACTCCGCCGCCGACCCCGATGACCGAGCCGGCGGCCTCAATGATCTCCCCCAGTCTCCTGACGATTTCGAACGGTGACGTGCTGGACGTCATCATCCGCCGGGGAGCCGGTGAAGAGACCTACACCGGCACCGTCAGGGACAACGGCGTGTTGTCGGTTTCCTTCATTGATGCGAACGTCAAGGGCATGACCCTTCACGACGCGGAACAGAAATTGACTGAATTGCTTTCCCCGTACATCAAGGAGCCCCGTGTTCAGATACTCTTCAAACAGAAGGTGATCACCGACCGGATCTTTGTCTTCGGAGAGGTCAACAAACCGGGTGTCATTCCGTTGGAACCCGGAATGACGGTCGTGGACGCAGTGGGCAAAGCCAACGGGTACACCAACTATGCCTATCTCCCGAGCGTTCGCGTGTTGCGCGGTGGCGGGGAGCATCCCGAGGTGTTGGCGGTTGATCTGAATCAGCTCATTTATCACGGGCAACTGGGGCAGAATCTGCTCCTCAAGAATCAGGACATCGTCTTTATCCCCAGGTCTCAGATCGGCGATTGGAACGCCTTTATGAAAGATCTCATGCCGACCCTTGAGGTCATCGAGAAGGCGCTGCAGCCGCCCATTCTCTACCAAACGATCAGGAACAACTGAGGAGACGCTGTGGCTCAATATGAGTTGAACCTCCGTGACTACTGGCATGTGGTCAAAAAGCAGCGAAAGACGGTGTTGCTGACTGTCTGTCTGGTCGCGATCTCTTCGTTGATCCTGTCCGAACTGCTCCGGCCGGCCCCGCTCTACGAAGCGACGGCCAGCGTGAAGTATGACCGCTCCAGCAATCTGGCTGGTCTGTTTCTGGAAGCGATGACCTATTCCTATACGGACGACATTGCCAGTCAGACCGAGGTGGCGCGGAGTTATCCCGTCATCGAGGCGGCGGCCCAATCGGCCGGATTGATTCCTGCAACCGTCACCAGCGAGGACGTTCAACGCAACCCCGCGCTGCTCAAGGCGGTCCTCGATCTGCAGCGTCGGGTCAAGGTCGAACGGGAAGGCAACACCAACATCATCAAGATCAGCGTCACCGACAAGGATGCCGCACAGGCCAAGCGGCTGGCCAACGGCGTGGTGGAGGCGTACAAGGCGGAAAACAGCCGGGCCCGGAATCAGCAGGTGGAGGAAGGGAAGCAATTTATCGAATCCCAACTGGCCGTCGTCAAGGGGCAGTTGGATCAATCAGAGCTGGACCTCGAGAATTTTAAGAAATCCGAAGGGGTGGTCGAGATCAGCGATGAGGCCAGGGCGGCGCTGGCCGAGATGACGCGACTGGAGGACGAGTTGGGAATGGTCAGGCAGACGCTCCAGGAGATCGACGAGCAGACCCTCCAACTCCAGCACGGCAATGCCCTTGCCAAGACGGCCGGCTCAACACGGATCTTCACCGAGAACGCCGCCGCCCAGATCTTCTTGCTGAACAGCCGCCTG
>DATJYI010000193.1:0-3465 GCA_035499635.1 Nitrospiria bacterium
CGATCAAAAAGGGCGTCAGCGACATTCATATCGAAGCCTATGAGAAGAAATTCCGGGTGCGATACCGGCTGGATGGATCCCTCTACGAATCGATGTCACCGCCCATGAAGTTGAAGGCGGCTCTGACGTCGAGGTTGAAAATCATGGCCAGCCTCGACATCGCCGAGCGGCGGCTGCCGCAGGACGGCCGGATCAAGTTGAAGCTGAAGGAGAAGGAGGTCGATCTGCGCGTGTCGACCCTGCCCTGTCTGTTTGGCGAGAAGATCGTGATGCGTATCTTGGACAAGGGCAATTTGACGCTCGATCTCACTAAGCTGGGGTTTGAGGCGGCCGCGCTCGAGAATTTTCTGAAGGCCGTGACCTGTCCCTACGGCATGGTGCTGGTCACCGGGCCGACGGGCAGCGGGAAAACGACCACGCTCTATTCGGCGTTGCATTACATCAACACGGAAGATATTAACATTATGACGGCCGAAGACCCGGTCGAGTACAACTTGATGGGAATAAATCAGGTCCAGATGAAGGAAGATATCGGATTGAATTTTGCCGCGGCCCTGCGCTCGTTTTTGCGGCAGGATCCTGATGTCGTCATGGTGGGAGAAATCCGCGACTTTGAAACGGCCGAAATCGCCGTCAAGGCGGCGCTCACTGGTCACCTAGTATTGAGCACGCTGCACACCAACGATGCGCCGAGCACGGTCAACCGGTTGTTGAACATGGGCATCGAGCCGTTCCTGGTGGCGTCATCCGTCATCTTGATCCTGGCGCAACGGCTGGTCCGGAAGATCTGCTCGGAATGCAAAGAGGTGGAAAAAGTTCCCGCCGGAACGCTGGTCAATATCGGGTTCTCCCAGGAAGAAGCCAAGGATCTGGTGTGCTACCGGGGCAAGGGGTGTTCGAATTGCAGTGACACCGGGTATCGAGGCCGCGTGGCCCTCTATGAGGTGATGCCGGTGGGGGAGGAGCTCCGGGAACTCGTGCTTCAGGGGGTCTCGGCCGATGAATTGAAAAAACGGTCGATCGTCCTGGGCATGCGGACTTTGCGAATGAGCGGACTGCAAAAGATCAAAGAGGGGCTTTCATCAATCGAAGAGGTGGTGAATACCACCTTCGCGGATTAACGGGGGACGGACGATGGCGAATCTTGCACAGTTACTGCAGACCATGCTGGAGAAGGGAGCGTCCGACCTGCATATCACGTCGGGCAGTCCGCCGCAGATTCGCGTCGACGGATCACTCGTTCCGCTCAATCATCCGCCCCTGGCGCCGGCTGAAACCAAGCAATTAATCTACAGCGTGCTCACCGACAATCAGAAACACCGCTTCGAAGAGGAAAACGAGCTGGATCTCTCATTCGGCCTGAAAGGCTTGAGCCGGTTTCGGGCCAACGTCTTTCAGCAACGCGGCGCCGTGGCCGCCGCCATCCGGGTCATTCCCTTTCGGATTCTGACGTTTGAAGAGCTGGGCCTTCCGCAGATCGTTCATGAACTGGTCAGAAAACCGCGCGGGCTTGTGCTCGTAACGGGACCGACGGGCAGCGGAAAATCAACCACGCTGGCCTCGATGATCGACCGGATCAACACCGATAACCATGCTCATATCATGACGATCGAGGATCCCATCGAGTACTTGCACCCGCACAAGAAATCGGTCGTCAACCAACGGGAAGTCAACCAGGACACCAAGAGCTTCAAAACCGCCCTCAAGTACATTCTGCGGCAGGACCCCGATGTCGTGCTCGTCGGCGAGATGCGGGACCTGGAAACGGTCGAGGCGGCGCTGACAATCGCCGAAACCGGCCACCTGACGTTTGCCACCTTGCATACGAACAGCGCGGCCCAGACCATCAACCGGATCATCGACGTCTTCCCGCCGCACCAGCAGTCCCAGGTGCGCGCGCAGCTCTCCTTTGTGCTGGAGGGGGTCCTGTCACAGACGCTGCTGCCCAAGGCTAACGGCCACGGGCGCGCGTTGGCACTGGAAATCATGGTGCCGAACCCGGCCATTCGCAATCTGATCCGCGAGGACAAGGTGCATCAGATTTACTCGTCGATGCAGACGGGGCAGAACCAATACGGGATGCAGACGATGAATCAGTCGCTGTGCGAATTATACATGAAACGGAACATTTCGTATGAGGAGGCCGTCGGCCGGTCGAGTTATCCGGACGAATTGATCTCCATGATTGAACGGGGTGCGGTGCATCCGTCGGCCGCCGGCCGTCCGGGTGGACCGGCCAAAGCCGGCGTGCGTGTGGGGCAGGGGTGAATCGGAACATTCGGCGGTAGGGAGGATCGGCAATGGCGACATTTGCCTACGTGGGTCGGACGCAGCAGGGCATCCTTCGGAAGGGCGAACTGACTGCGAAAAACCGCGACGAAGTCGTGGCGGTGCTCCGTAAACAGAAGATCCTCCCCACGTCGATCAGGGAAAAGGGCGGTGCCGAGCGGGTCTTGTCGATGCCGAAATTCGGCGCCGGCGTCGGTGACAAGGATCTGGCCATCTTTACCCGGCAATTTTCCACCATGATCGATGCGGGGCTGCCATTGGTCCAGTGTCTGGAGATCCTGGCCTCGCAGACCGAAAACAAAACGCTCGCGACCGCGGTGGCCCAGTTGCGGCTGGATGTGGAATCCGGCTCCACCTACGCCGACGCATTGAAGAAACACCCGAAAATCTTCGACGACCTGTACCGCAGCCTGGTGGCCGCCGGGGAGGCGGGAGGTATTCTGGACACGATTCTGAACCGATTGTCGAAACACATCGAAAAGACCATGGCGTTGAAGGGCAAGATCAAGTCGGCCATGGTCTATCCATCGGTGATCGTGGTTGTGGCTGTGGTGGTTGTATCGATCCTGCTGGTTTGGGTGATTCCGATTTTCGCCAAAATGTTCAGCGATTTCGGCGGCACGCTTCCGGCGATGACCCAAATGGTCATCGGATTTAGCCATTTTGCCCAGCACTATTGGTGGATCATCGGCGGCGTCATGATCGGCGTCTTCTTTGCCATCAAATGGTGGTATGGGACGCCATCCGGCCACTCGATCATTGATGCGCTGCTGTTGAAAGTGCCGGTCGTCGGCGATTTGATCCGCAAGTCGGCGGTGGCCAAGTTCACCCGCACACTCGGCACCCTGATCAGCAGCGGCGTGCCCATCTTGGACGGGCTGGCCATCGTGTCAAAGACCGCCGGAAACGTGGTGATCGAGCGTGCGATTATGAACGCCCGGCAGAGCATCAGCGAAGGGAAAACGGTGTCCGAGCCGCTCGGCGCGTCGAAGGTGTTTCCGCCGATGGTGGTGCAGATGATCGCCGTGGGTGAAACAACCGGTGCCCTGGACGCCATGCTGGGCAAAATCGCGGACTTTTACGATGAAGAAGTGGACGCGGGCGTGTCGAAGCTGACGGCGTTGCTGGAGCCCGCACTGATGGTCTTTCTTGGGGTGGTGATCGGGTTTCTGGTGA
>DATJYI010000194.1:0-7679 GCA_035499635.1 Nitrospiria bacterium
ACGGAATTGAATCCGGATGAAGTGGTGGCGTTGGGCGCAGCCGTGCAAGCCGACATTCTGGCCGGCGGCACACATAACCTTCTGCTGCTTGACGTCAATCCCCTGTCCCTGGGGATCGAGACGCTGGGCGGAGTCATGAGCGTCCTGATCCCGCGTAATACCACCATTCCTGCCAGCGCGAAGGAGTTGTTCACCACGTCCGTCGACGGCCAGAGGACGGTGGACATCCACGTGCTGCAGGGAGAGCGCGAGCTGGTGGCCGACAACCGCAGTCTGGCCCGTTTTCAGCTCAAGGAGATCGATCCCATGCCGGCCGGTCTGCCGAAAATTGAAGTGACCTTCATGATCGATGCGAACGGCATCCTCTCCGTCAGCGCCAAGGAGCTTCGCAGCAACATGGCGCAATCGATCGAAGTCAGGCCGTCCTACGGACTGACGGATGAGGAAGTGACGCGCATGGTCGAGGACTCGTACCTGCACGCCAGGGAGGATATCTCCCGCCGCAATCTCATCGATGCGCGCAATGAGGCGGAGATGGTGCTTCGGGCGACCGACAAAGCTCTGGCCGGCGCCGGAGCCCTGCTGCCCGATGAGGAGCGCCTTGCCATTGAGGCCGCCGCCGCCCGCTTGCGCGACGCGATGCCCGGCGGGGACCCGGCGGGGATTCGCGAACGGATCAAACAACTCGATGAAGCCACGGTCAACCTGGCGGGCGTGCTGCTGGGCCGAACGATCCAGGATGTGGCCGAACACAGGGCACCGCGATCATGAGCGAGACTGACACCAATCCTTCGACCGTCGCACAGGCACCGGCCGCCGGCCGCCGCCACAAGGTCACGTTTCTGCCCATGAACGTGACCGTGGAAGTGGATGAAGCCGACTATCCATTCGGCGACCACGGCCTTCCCGGGTCGCTGTTGGACATCGCACTGAAGCACGACATCCGGTTGGAGCATAATTGCGGCGGCAACTGTGCCTGCACCACCTGTCACGTTGTCGTCAAGGAGGGGATGGACCACCTGTCCCCGATGAAGCCGGACGAGGAAGATCGTCTCGATATGGCGGAAGGGCTGACGCTGACTTCCCGGCTCGGCTGCCAGGCGGTCGTGCGGGGTGACGTGGTGGTGAAAATTCCGGAATAAGAGGGGCAAGGGTCAGGGGTCAAGGGAGAGCTGGCCGCAGTTCTTGACTCTGGCCCCTTGTTCCTTGACCCTACCCGGAGGTGAGGTCATGCCGTTGAGCTGGGACGATGCCGAGGAGATTGCCCTGGAGTTGTCGGAGCGCCATCCGGGCGTCGATCCGCTCACCGTGCGTTTCACCGATCTGCGCCGGTGGGTGATCGACCTGCCCGATTTTGCCGATACCCCGGAACGGTCGACGGAAGGGATTCTCGAGGCGATTCAGATGGCCTGGCACGAGGAATACGAAGACGAGCGGGAATGACCGCTACCAGACGCAGACGACGTCCGCCTCATCGATCAACGCCAGCAACGCCCGTTCGTCAAATTCCCTGCCCAGCAGGGTGACGTCCAGGCCCGCCGGAATGGTCAAATCAGCGACCGCCGGTCCCAGCACCATGGTGGGCCGGCCAACGCCGCTTCGGTGCTGCTCAAGTACGACCGGCAACGCCCTGCCTGCCTCGGCGGAAATCAGCAGGTGGAGCAGGCGTCTGTTCGTCCGCGGCGTCATGGCGGTCACATGATCAGGGTCCGGTCGGCCGCCGCGAGCTCGGCCGCGATCTGGGCTTCGGTCAGCGTGGAATGCGGGAAGGGCGTGGGCACCCTCGCTAAATGGCCTGCGGCCGCTTCGTCCACCAAAAAGCGCGTGCCCCATTCTTCGAACACCGGCAAATACTGGCCGGCCAATTCCTCTCCATCGACCGCGTCCTGCACCTCTTCCGTCAACAGACGCACCGCGGGGCCGCGCAGAATGATCATGATCCGTCCCTTCCCTCCGCTGTCGAGCCCCAGGGCGATGCGCAAGGCCTCGGCCGGCCGGTGGCTACGAAGCGGATCACCGGTGATGACCATCACAATCTTCTTCGGAGCGGTGGATGGCATCAGTTGAAGGCAAGAAAACGATCGCACCCGTCGATCAGATCGTTGAGCACCACCAGCCCGCAATAGGTGGCGAGGGGATTGTCCGTCGGCAGGTGGTGTTTCTTCGCCCCGTAGGCGCAGGCGAACAGCTTGACGCCCCCCCGAGCCAGTTCCTGGATCCGCAGGTCATCTAGCGCGCGGACGCCTTCGTCGATCAAATAGAGATAGACGCCGTCCCCGCGGGAGAGCGCCGCCCGGGCCAGCCCCGCCAGCACGGGCAGATTCGGGTGGTCGGGCGGCGTGGAGAGCATCAATCCCAGTTTGTGTTTGATTTCGGCCATCTGGTGCGACTTTGTGTTCACCGCTTGCCGCGAACGGCGTCCAGACTCCACGTGTTGCCGCCCTGTGTGCAGATAAACAGGAAGACGAAACAAAAGAGCGCGGCCAGTTCGCCTTTGTTCGCGATGGGGAAGAGCGCCTGGGTGCCGTGCACCATCCAATAAGCGAAGGCCATCAGGCCGCTGCAGAAGAAGGCGGCGTAGCGGGTGAACAGGCCGATCATGACGAGCGTGCCGCCGATCAGCTCAATCGGCCCGGCGATGTAGGTGATATAGTGCGGCATGCCCGGCGGCGCGGCGATCGGGAACCCGAAGAGCTTCTGACCGCCATGGCACAGGAAAAGGAAGCCCGTCACAATCCGCAACAATGCATAGGTCTGACCGCTCAAAAATGCCATGAAGTTGGCCATTGCCGTGCCTCCGCGTGAACAGTGATGATGGGTGCCGTGCAGTCGTTGCGAATCTCTTCACGCTATCATCGGCACCCCATGTTGTCAATGAGAAAGCACGATCGAGTTGTGGATGGCGACGGGCCTCTGCTAGAATGAGCCATGTCGAATCTGATTTATCTTGATGCGATCAGCGCCGTTCCGCCGTGGTCGGAAACGATTGCCGCGATGCACCCATTTCTGACCGAGGCCTGGGGCAATCCCCTCTCCCCCCACGTAGCGGGTGACCGGCCGAAGCAGGCCGTCGAACACGCACGCGATCAGGTCGCCGCGCTGGTTGGCGCCGATCCGAGCGAGGTCATCTTCACCGCGTCCGGGAGCGAGGCAAACAACCTCGCGGTCAAGGGACTCGCCGCGGCCGCCGCGGTGCGACACCGCCGTCATCTCGTCATCTCCGCGGTCGAGCATCCCTCCATTACGGGCAGTTGTCGTGCGCTAGACGCGCAGGGATTCACCACGACCGTCCTGCCGGTCGATTCAAACGGGCGGGTTGATCCGGATCGAGTGAAATCAGAACTGACGGCCCAGACGGCGCTGGTTTCGATTCAAGCCGCGAGCAGCGAAATCGGCACGCTGCAACCGCTTGCCGAGATTGGTGCGATCACTCGCCGCGCGGGCGTGCCGTTTCATGTCGACGCCGTGGCGGCCGCGGGACGCATCCCGCTTGACATGGCCGCACTGCGGGTCGATGCGATGAGCCTTTCTTCAAACCAGCTCGGCGGACCCTCTGGCGCCGGCGCGTTGATGGTGCAGCGCGGCATCCGTCTGGAGCCGTTGATCCACGGCGGCACACAGGAACGGGGCCGTCGGGCCGGCCTCGAGCATGTCCCCGGCGTTGTTGGGATGGGGGTCGCGGCCGAGTTGACCCGCGCCGAATTACCCTCGCTGATCTCTCGTGTGACACCGCTCATGGCACGGCTGCGCGACGGCCTTCTGAAGACGCTCGACGGCTGTCGGATGACCGGTCATCCGACGGTGCGGCTGCCGGGCCATCTGAGCCTGGCGGTGGAATTTGTCGAAGGGGAGGCGTTGGTCATGGCGCTCAGTCGGGACGGCATTGCCGCCGCGGCCGGCGTGACCTGCCGGGAACGGACGGCGTGGAAAGCGTCGCCCGCCTTGCTGGCGTTGGGTCTTGAGCAATCACTGGCGCAGGGAGCGGTGGTGTTCAGTCTCTGGCGCGGCAATACGCCGGAGGAGATCGACCGCGCCATCCAATTGATCGCGCGGCACGTCTCCCATCTTCGGGCCTTATCGCCAATCTATGCCGCCCGTGTGCTTCGTGTTCCCCGTGTTCCCCGTGTTCCCCGTGTTCAATGATCCGCGCCTTGACAAGCGTGGTGGCTTTACCCATAATGCCCAGCGGGCACGAGGAAGCAGATGGCCGCGATCACCACGAACGCCACGGATGATCAACTGCTGATTGACGGCGAGTGGGTGACCGCCGGCCACTCCGTCCCGATTTGCAATCCCTACAACGGCCAAATCGTCGGTCGCGCGCCGCAGGCGGCGACGTCCAACATGGAGCGCGCCATCGCGGCGGCCCGCCGTTGTTTTGCCGACAGCCGCCGATGGCCGCGCCATCGGCGGGCCGCACTGCTCGGCGCCATCGCCGAGGGGCTTCGCCGCGCCCGACACGATCTCGCCCGGTTGATGACGGCCGAGGCGGGCAAGCCGATCCGCTACGCCGAGGCCGAGGTCGATCGGGCGGTGTGGACCTTCACGGTGGCATCGGAAGAAGCCGGGCGGCTGGCCGGCGAACTGCCCCCGCTCGACGCCTCGCCGGCCGGGGAAGGTTATGTGGCCGTGACGGCGCGCCTGCCGGTCGGTCCGATTGCGGCAATTTCCCCCTTCAATTTTCCCCTCAACCTGGTGGCGCACAAGGTCGCCCCGGCCCTGGCGGTCGGCGCGCCGGTCGTGCTCAAGCCGCCGCCGCAGGCGCCGTTGACATCGTTGCGGTTGGGACGGATCATCCAGGACGCGGGCGCGCCGCCGGGTCTCGTCAACGTGCTGCCCTGTCCCGTTGAAGTGGCCGCGCAGCTGGTGACGGACGACCGGCTGTCGCTGCTCAGCTTCACCGGCAGTGCGCGGGTGGGCTGGGCGCTCAAAAGTCAGGCGGGCAAAAAGCGCGTGGTGCTGGAGCTGGGCGGCAACGCCGCGGCGATCGTGCAGGACGACGCTGATCTCGAGTTCGCGGCGACGCGGCTCGCCGTCGGCGCGTTCGCCTATGCCGGTCAGGTCTGCATTTCGACCCAACGCATCTCCATTCATGATTCGATCTATGACCGGTTTCTTGGCCGCTTTCTGCAGGCCGTCAGACAGTTGCCCGTGGGCGATCCGGCCGACCCGAGAACCGTGGTCGGGCCGATGATCGATCAGGCGGCGGCCGACCGGGTCGAGAGCTGGGTGAAAGAGGCGGTTTCCAGCGGCGCGACCACGCTCCTGCGCGGTTCGCGGCAGGGCAACGTGCTGTCGCCCGTTGTGCTGGCCGATGTCGATCCCCGGATGAAGGTCGTCTGCGAAGAAGTCTTCGGGCCGGTGGTGGTGATCAGCCGCCACCGCGCGTTTCAGGAGGCGGTCGACGCCGTCAATGCGTCGCCGTACGGGCTGCAGGCGAGTGTGTTCACGGGGCGGCTCGACGACGCGCTTCGGGCGTGGGCCGGACTGGATGTCGGGGGCGTGATCATCAACGACTATCCGATGTTCCGAGTCGACCAGATGCCCTATGGCGGGTCGAAAGAGTCCGGGCTGGGGCGGGAGGGTGTCCGGTACGCGATGGAGGCGATGACCGAGCCGAGGCTGATGGTGGTCCGGGTGGGCGAATCATTGGGCCTATGATCGGACCATCGTGCTAGTAATACGCGATCATACATCTGGCGATGGCCGGGGTGCGGGGGCCGGGAGGGTATTGCTCGCCTCCGCACGGCCCCCACATGACATGACCGGGGAGGAGCATCCCTGCCTGCCGGCAGGCAGGTCCCCCCGCTTGAGTGAGCGGACTCCGGCCGCGAGCGGATAGTGTCGCTCACTGAGCAGATCAAACACTGGGTCGACTCAGTCCAGTCGCTGTCGCGTCTCACGGGACGGGCGGTCGCGGCGCTGTTTCAGCGGCCCTGGTACGGCAAAGAGATGATCGAGCAGATGGATCTGCTCGGTGTCGGCTCGCTGGGCATCGTAATCCTGACGGGGCTCTTTGCCGGCATGGCGCTCTCGATGCAATTTTCGGTCGAGCTGGCTTCGTTCGGAGCCAAGAGCTATCTCGGCCGCGCGGTCACGGTCAGCATTCTTCGTGAACTCGGACCGGTATTGACGGGCCTGATGGTGGCGGGCCGGGTCTGCTCAGGCATCGCGGCCGAGCTGGGTGCGATGCGGGTCACCCAGCAGATTGACGCCATGCTCGTGCTGGGCACCGATCCGGTCAAACGGCTGGTGCTGCCGCGCATCGTCGCCGTGGTGGTGATGCTTCCGATTCTCACGGTCATCAGCGACGCGATGGGCGTCCTGGGCGGTTTTTTCATCTCCTTCTTCGTCAGCCGGATGGGCGCGCCGATCTACTGGTCCGAAGTGGGGGAGGCCGTCGTGTTCCAAAACGTCGTCGGGGCGCTCGTCAAGCCCTTTCTCTTCGGCTTCATCATCGCAATCGTCGGATGCGATTACGGCCTGCGGACGGCCGGCGGCACCAAGGGAATCGGGGCGGCGACCACACGGGCGGTCGTGATCGCGTCGGTGCTGATCCTGGTGGCCAACTTCCTGCTGACCAAATTGCTCGTGGGCATCTTCGGATGGTCGACGTGACCGAGGAAATGATCGCCTTCGAGCAGGTGACCTGCTCGTACGAGAATCAGTTGGTCCTGAAGGAGGTCAGTTTCCGCGTGTCGCCCCGTGAGACCAAAGTGATCATCGGCGCGAGCGGTTCGGGCAAAACGACGATCCTGCGGCTGATCCTGGGGCTGCTCAAACCGGTGTCGGGTCGGATCTTCATCGAGGGGCAGGAAATTTCCGAAATCAATGAGCAGGAGCTGATAGCGCTCAGGCGGAAGATCGGCATGGTGTTCCAGGAAGGGGCGCTGTTCGATTCGATGACGGTGGGCGAGAACGTCGGGTACCGGCTCTTCGAAGAAGGGGAACTCAGCGATCCGGAGATCGAGGACCGCGTGCGCCATCTGCTCGGGTTCGTGGGACTGGAGGAGGCGATCGACATGATGCCCGACGAGTTGAGCGGCGGCATGCGGCGGCGTGTGGCGATCATGCGCGCGCTCGCCGCTGTCGATGCGCGCATGATGCTCTACGATGAGCCGACCACGGGCCTGGACCCGATGACGGCCCGGACCATTTGCGATCTGATCCGGCGCTTGCGCGACGTGCAAGGGGTGACGTCGGTCATGGTGACGCACCAGATGGCCGATGCCTTCAGGGTCGGCGACCGTTTTCTGGCTATCCATGAGGGAGCGGTGGTGTTCGAAGGCACCGCCGATGAGCTGCGTCAGTGCAAGGACGAGCACGTCCGGGGGTTTTTGGTGTAAGGCGGATGAGTGAGGAAAAGGCGGATGAGGGATTAGTGGCGAGGAATCGGATTAAAGAACGGAGAAAAACAGGTGGTGTTTGAGCGCGATCGAATGATGGAAGCAGAAAGGCGACGGAACAGACCACACCAGGCGAGGGTTGTATCGTTCAGATTAGAACGCGTACGGCGATGGGGAGCTCGAGGAGAGAGCAACATCCCCCCTCGAATAGAATGCCCATGGACGATCGGGGTTGTCGAGGTGGGACACAAGAACACTGCAGTGACGAGGCTCGGCGAACCGCAAGAACACTGTGGCCAAGGACCGAGCATCGGTTTGACATGCGAGCCATGA
>DATJYI010000195.1:0-10080 GCA_035499635.1 Nitrospiria bacterium
GGCGACTCGACCAACCGACAGACGGCGTCCGCCATCGCCTCCAGATCGCCATTCCGGATCAGCCGCCCGGTCACCCCGTCCTGCACCAGCTCGGAGACGCCTCCAACGTCGAAGGCCACAACCGGCCGTGCCGCAGCCATCGCCTCCAGCGCAACCCGAGGCAAACTTTCCGTGCTCGATGTGATGACGACCGCCGACAGCCTGTCGAACACCGACTCCATCCGTTCGACAAATCCCGTGAATACAACCCGCTGGTCCAGCCCGAGCTGGCGCCGGAGGCGTAACAGCGTCCGGTAATAGTGAGAGCCGCCCTCATAGGATCCGACGATCACAAAGCTCGCTTCCGGCAGCCGTGGCGCCGCCAGCGCCGCCATGCGTAGGAAGGCCTCGTGCCCCTTGATCGGGTGGACGGTCCCGATCATCCCGATGAGCGGTCCGCGCGCCGGGAACGCCGGCATCACGCCGGCAGCCCCCGGAGTCGGTCGAGCGCCGTCGAGCTCCACCCCGCCGTGCACCACCATCATCTTGTCTGCCGCCAGACCGTCGGCGGCCAGAACGGCCGCCCGGGAATTCGCAATCACGCGGCGGTTCAACCGCAGGAGCAGCCGGAACAGCGCCGCCCTGACAATCGGCGGCGACACGATCTCGCGCATCAACGTCACGCCCGGGACGCCGCACAGCGCCGCCGCAAGGGGGCCGTGCAGCGCCACTCCGGTGTTCGTCAGCACCAGGTCGACAGGGTGGCGTCTCATATACCACCGGAGTCGCATCGTATTGACGACTGTAGCATAGAATGCCCTCGCGTACGAAAGGATTTGACACGTCAACGGCAGATACCCTCGCCGCAACAGGACGGCCGGCCGGCAGCGGCCGAGGAACCGCTCCTGCATCGGGCCTTCCGGCGCGGCCAGCAGACAATCGAATGCCGTCCGGTCGAGCCGTTCCAGCAGCAGGAGCAGCGAGTGCTCCGCTCCGCCGTGTTCGAGACTGTGCGCGACGACCAGCAGGCGGACCGGCCGCGTGCGCTCATCCCGCCCAGGGGTCGCGGTCTCAACCCGCTCCATAGGCCTCGAACCACAGGCTCAACATCAGACAGTTCCAGAGGATCGCCTCGCGATTGCGCACACCCCGCGCGTGCTCCTCCATCAACACCCCGACCTCATCAAGATTCAACAACGGCCGTGTCGACAGGGGGCCGCGCAGCACCGTCTCAGCCCAATAGCCGCGCAGCTCCCCGCGCAACCACTCGCCAACCGGCACGGCAAACCCCTGTTTGGGCCGGTCGAAAAAGCCCGCGGGGAAGAGCGGACCGAATGTCTCCCTGAATATTTTTTTGGTTGTCCGCCCCTCGAGCTTCCACTCCGGCGGCAGCGAGCAGGCGAATTCCACCACCCGGTGATCCAGCAGCGGAGACCGGCACTCCAGCGCGTGGGCCATCGACGCGCGATCGACCTTGACCAGCAGATCTTCGGGCAGGTAGACTTGCAGATCGACGGCGAAGGCACGGTCATCGGCGTCCGGGATCGAGCCGTCATACCAGCTCGCCAGCTCCGCCGAAGCCTCGTCGTCGATCCGGGTCAACACGTCAGGATGATAGAGGCGCCGCCGTTCCTCGCGTGTCAGACACGCGCGCATCAGCCAGAACCGTTCGGCCTCCGGCGCCGCGATGAGTTCGAGCACCTTGCCCAAACGCCGTGGCGCCAGCCCGCCGGCCGCCGCGCGAAACACACGGGGCAGGGCCGGACCTGTCAGTGCTTCGGCGGCCCGTAGCAGTCGCAGCCAGCGGTACCAGGGATAGCCGCCGAACAATTCATCCCCGCCGTCGCCGTTGAGCGCGACCGTTACGTGCCGCCGGGTCATTTTGGACAGATGCCAAGTCGGCAGCGCGGAGGAATCACCGTACGGTTCACCATAGTGGCGGACGATCTCCGGGAGCAGCTCCATCGCCTTCGGCTCAACAACAAACTCATGGTGCTCCGTCCCGTACCGGCCGGCGACGGTCCGTGCGTGGGGCAGCTCGTTGTAGCGCCCGTTAGCGAAGCCGATTGAAAACGTCTTCACCGGCTTCGATGACAGACGGCTCATCAGCGCCACGACCGTGCTGGAATCGATTCCGCCGCTCAGGAACGCGCCCAGCGGCACGTCGCTGATCAGCCGCGACCGCACCGCTTCTTCGGCCAGCCGGGCCAGCTCCTGTTTGGCCGATTCGTAGTCGTGCGGCCATGTGCGCGCGAACTCGGGCCGCCAATAGCGGGTGAGGGATGGGCCGTCCTTCGTGAAGATCAACAGATGGGCGGGCGGCAGTTTTTTGATCCGCCGGTAAATTGTGCGCGGGCTCGGGATGTACCCGTGGGTCAGGAAGAGATCGAGAGCGACCTCGTCCAGCTCCCCCGGCAGGCCCGGCAGGCCGTAGAGCGCCTGGATCTCCGAGGCAAAATAGAGCGTCCCGTTCAGGACCGCGTAATGGAGCGGCTTCTTTCCGATCCGGTCCCGCGCGAGCAGGAGCATCCTCCGGGCGTCGTCCCAGATCGCAAACGCGAACATCCCGTGCAATTCCCGCACGCAGTCGGCTCCCAGTTCGTCGTACAGATGGATGATGACTTCGGTGTCGGTTCTTGTCCGGAACGGGAAGCCCTTCCGTTCGAGCGTTTCCCGCAAGGCGTGGAAATTGTAAATCTCCCCGTTGAAGACGACCGCGGCTTCTCCTGACCGGTTGAAAATCGGCTGCCGGCCGGAGGACAGGTCGATCACGCTGAGCCGACGGTGACCAAGCGCCGCCTGCCGGCCCGGTGACAGATAATATCCATCGTCGTCGGGCCCCCTGTGGCGGAGCGCCGCCATCATCCGTCGCAGGACGGCCTCATCAACCGCATCGCCAGAGAAGGCACAGATGCCGCCGATCCCGCACATTACCCGCCCGCCTCCGGCGGCCGACGGCCCCGCCCCACGACCAGCGCGTGCCGGCCCTCCACCCGGATCTCGTCCAAGCCGGCCCCGCGAAACCACTCCTCGACGGTTCCGACCGTCTGCGGCTCGTCATAGACAGGCGAGAGCATGTCGAACGTGTCGAGCACGGCCCATTCCCTCAATTGCGCGTCGGAGAGCGTGAAAGTGCGGGAATGATCGGCGATCAGCAGCCGCCAGAGGAGCCGCGTCCCCACGACAGGAATTGCGCGCATGATCTTCGCGCCCGGCCACATGACCGCCAGATACCGTTCGCACAGACGGTAGAGCCGCTCGGGCGCCATCCCCCGGGTGAGACGGCGCGCCCAATATTTGGTGATCGTTAACTGTTTGAACCGGCTCCACCGGCGGTAGACGTCGATGGCGAGACGGCCGCCGGGCGTCAGAAAGCGCAGCAGTTCGAAAAAGGCACGCGCTGGATCGGGCGTGTGCTGCAGGACGCCGAAGCAGAAGAGCCGGCTGAAGCCGCCCTCCCGAACGGGCAGGTGGTACAGATCGGCCTGCACAATCAGCACGTTCTCCTTCCCGCCGTTCGACGCGTCATTCGCCTCGACCGCCACGCTCAGGTCGGTCGACACGACCGTCGCCCCCGTCGCGGCCGCCTGCTCGGTGAACCGGCCGGCACCGCAACCCACCTCCAGAATCGTTTCGCCTCGGAGGTCCTCCGGCCATCCGGTCTGGCCGAAAAAACGGTCGTGTGAGATGGTCGTGCCACTGACGCTGTCGTATTGCGTCCGTGCGTGCTTCAACCACTGCAGCCCGAAGCCGTCGGCGTATGTGCTCATCGGCACGAACCGCGGTATCCGGCGGACGATCGGATAAGTCGCCCCGCACGCCGAGCAGGCGAGCGTTCCGGTTTCGATCCGTCCCGCCGTTTCCCGCTCCGCTTCCACGTCCAATCCGCCTGTGCGGCACTGCGGACAGACCAGATAGTGCAGGTGTCGCCGTCTCATCTCTGCCCGTTATCGTTGCCGGCACAGCGCCTTGATCCCATACCTGGCCAGTCTCCAGGCCTGACGCATCACATCCTCCGCGCGGTCGACCGGGCTCCGGTCGCACAGCCGGTTCCGGATCGTATAGCCCTCCATGATGGAACCGAACACTTCGCGAGTCGTCAGCCCGCCCGCGTGCACGCGGAAACTCGCCAGCGCATCGGACAGTTGGAGCGGATCGTATCGCGCGCCGATCCGCAGCCACAGGTCATAATCCATTCCGTACCTCAGGTCGAGGGAGAACAGTCCGACCTCGTCGAACAGCGCCCTCCTCACAAAGGTGGCCGGGTGTCCGATCATGTTCCACTTCCGGAGCAGCGCGTACCGGTACGGCGGCAGCGTGACCGCGCGGATGACGGCGCCGGCTTCGTCGATTTCCCGATAGTTGCCGATGACCCAGCTCGCGTCCGCCCGATCGCGGAACAGCCTGCCGACCCGCCACAACGCGTCGCCGAGATACAAATCGTCGGAATGGAGGTGGGCGACGATCTCGCCCTTTGAAAGCCTGACGCCCTTGTTCATGGCGTCGGCGATCCCGTGGTCGGGCTCGGAAATCCAGGACAGCAGCGCTGCATACCGCTTGACGATCTCCAGCGTTCCGTCAGTCGATCCGCCGTCGATGATCCAGAAATCCAGATTCGGATAGCGCTGATCCAGCACGCTCCGGATGGTTTGCTCCACGTACCGGGCGCTGTTGGCGGTGCAGGTGATCACCGAAATGCTCGGCATCGATTCGGGCTCTTCCCGCGCCGGATGGTCCGTCGGCGTCGTCATCATTTCCAGCCCTGCCGACGCGATTCGAGCACCTCCCGCACCAGCGACACATACTCTCTGGCGAATTCCGCCTGGCGCCGGGGCCATTCTGCGAGCGCGCGCCGCATGCGGCGTTGATCCTGCACGGGATCGAACTCCGACCAGACGCGCCACAGCACGTCCGCGAGCTCCGCCGGTTTGTGGGGATCGAAATAGACGCCATCGGCGGGCGCCTGCTCCCTGTGCACCGGAATGTCGGAGAGGATCATCCGCTTACCCAGACTTTTCGCCTCTTCAACCGTCGTGCTCCATCCCTCATAGAGCGACGGGTTGATCACGGCCACAGCGTGCCGCATCAGCCGGCCGACATCGTTCCGCGGGACCAGTCCCAAGAGGATGAACGAATCGGCGAGACCGGCCTCGCGGATGGCGTCGCAGAGCGACTCATACAAACCGGGATGGCGGTAATCCGCCGTCTGGCCCGTGGCCAGCACGCGCACGTGACGGCCCGACGCCTTCAGCAGCCGCGCCGCCTCGATGACGAGCCGGTGATTCTTGTGGACCCAAAACTGATTGGGAAGGTAGAAATAATTTCCGCCTTCTGCGGCCCCGTCTCCGGCGGCGGCCGGCGCGTCCCCCGGACTCCGCGCGACAAACCGCAGGACCCTCGCCTTTGTTGTACAGGCCGGATCGCGCTTGCTCAGCTCCTTCATGGCCGACTCGCTGCTGACCAGCACACGGTCGCAGAGCCTGCACTGCGCAGAAAACAGCCTGTCCCGTATCGCGATCTCGGTCGCGCTAAAGAATTCGGGATAGTGGACGTGCTGGAGATCCGGTATCCACCCGATCGCCGGAAGGGTCGAGCGCTCGCCGAGCCACCCCGAATGCGACAGCACGGCGACGCGGTGCTTGACCAGCAGCGCCTCAAGGAGCCGATCGTGGGTGAGCAGACGCCGAATTCCCCTGCGCGCGAGTGACATCGCGCCGGATTGATCGAGCACGGACGCCCGGATCACCTCCACCGGCAGCCGGTCGACCACGCGCGTCACTTCCGTGTTCGAGCCGATCAAGACCACCGGCTCAATGGTCCGATCCGACACGCCGTAGAGCGCCCCGAACAAATTGGAATAATAACTGACCCCTCCGGTCCATTGCTCGGTATTCCGCTCAATGACGAATCCCACCCTGATCATGGCTCCGCCTGACGCGTCCCGTTGATCATGAGAGAGGAGGACCGTCCGGGCCCCGCCGCAGGACAAAGAGGCCCAAGCCGTAATAGGCGGCCGAACCAGCCTCATTCAGCGCCCGCGCCTCGTCGGTCTGCACCCACCGATTGTCACCGTTTTTTATCCAGAATTCCCCGCAGTCGATCCGCCATCCCTTCAGCAGGAGCGGGAGCCGCCCCGTCCCGTAGATCCGGTGAAAGGGCGCGAACACGGCATCACGCCCGACCGGAATCGTCATCACCATGAACCCGGCGGGTTTCAGCAACCGCCGCAGCACGGCCATCGCCTCCAGATCGCCGTCGGGGCGATCCGCGCTGCCGTACCGGCCGGAGAGCCCGACGTGCTCGATGGTCGAACAATTGATGATCACATCAAAGTTCGACGGTTCGAATCGCGGACGCAACAGGTCCTGTTGCATGAAGCGCAGGCCCGGATAGTGGTGCGACCATCGAATCGGCCTCAGATCAATGGCCGTCACCTGATACCCGAGACGCGCGGCCGTCAATCCCAGCACGCTCTCCGGTCCGCAGCCGAAATCGAGGACCGCTCCCGGTCCTCGTCCAATGCGGGCTGCCACCCACGACCATTCCAGTTCGCGGTCGCCTGTCAGATTCGGCGTTGCGGCCGGCGGCGTCCCGAGCCGATGGATCGTGCCGCCGATCCGTCTCAAGCCGCCCCGGATGATCGCCGTCAGTCGACTCATGTCAGTCGATCCCCCCTTGATTCTGCGCCCGGCCCCGCATCTCAAACTCCTTGAACGACTCGCGGCCGAAGCCCCAGTCGTCACCGTTGACGTGCAACGGCCTCCGGGTGCGCACCATCTCTTCGCACCAGGCGCGGTATTGCTGATAGTCCATGACGGGGCGCTCATCCGACGATCCCAGAAACATGCCCGCATGCTCCTGATGGTAGACGCGATGCGGCTCCTGCAGGATCACCTGCCGCAATCCGCTGCTGGCCGCCATGTAACACAGAAGGCCGTCGACGTAGGCATGGCTGGGCAGCTCCGGGTAGCCTCCGAGCGTGTGCCATTGCTCCCGGGCCATCAATGTGAAATCGCCGCAAGCCTGCGTGTGGATCGCGCCGGCGGACGGATCCACGCCGAACCGATTGGAGAACCAGCGGGCCAGCGCGGTCGCCAGCGTTGGCTTATGCATGCCCCTGACGGAATGCACCAGCACGACATGCGCGGCGCAGTAATCGAGCTGCGCCCCAATGTCCGCGTCCGATGGCACCCGTCCCTCGACGTCGTACCGGTCGACCCGATAAAAGCAATCCGGCGACAACCGGTCCGAGGCGAGAAAGGCCATCAAGGCCGGCGACAACAGCACGTCCAGGTTCGTCGCCAATACATAGTCGCCGGCCGCCCGCCGAATCCCGACGTTTTTAGCGATGAATTGAAACAGGGCGATGCGGTCGGCGTGGGGAACCTTCGCATGGACCGCAGCCGGCACTTCGATGAACCTGACGCGACACTCCGGCCCGGCCGCGGCGCAATTGACGACCTCCGCGAGGCGCTTGGCGCCGGCGGGAGGATTCCATTCCACGATGATGAGTTCAAGGGGAAGGCGGTGTTGATCGGCCTGCCGAAGCAGACCGTTCATGAACACTTGCATGCGATGCAGCATCCCCCCGCCCCGGTCATCGTTCCGAGACGTCACGACCACGCTGACTGCCGGACGCCGCGTCATGGTCCGCCCATCGCTCGTGCCCCCCGCCCGCCCAACCGGCGGATCGAGCGGCCCATCAGATAGAGTGGATAGAACGGGCCCGTGCGGAGCACGATCCTGGTCATCAGCGCCATGGCGGCCGCGAGGGTATTCCGAATCCGGACGTCGTCGTTCGAACACAGCCAGACATACGCGAGGAAATATCTGGCGTTCGTTTTCGATTTGGTTGAAAACAGGAGCGTCATCGACTCTCCGATCGACAATCGCCCCTTGTCGGGAATGTCATAACCCGTGACGGCGCGCCGGGAATAGACCCGGGCCCGATGAGAAACGATCAGCCGAAATCCCGCCCTTCTGGCCCGAATGCTGAACTCATAGTCGGCTCCGTAGTGGGGTAGTATCCGCGCATTGAACCCGCCGATCGTGTTGAACACTTCCACCGGAATCAGCGTGCCGCGCCCCGGAAGGACGTCGACCTGATCGTCGATTCCTCCCCCGCGGATGACCGCTTCATCGCTGTTGACGGTCAACCGTAACCGATCGTCCATCCACACGCCGGCGTGCATGGACCGAGGATTGTCCGCGTCGACATTGGTCGAGCCGACGAGGCATCGCCCATGGGCACGGCTCGCCTCGACCAGCTGCCCGACATAATCGGGGTCAATCGTCAGGTCGCTGTTCAGGAGCAGAATGAAATCGCCCTCCTTGGCCTCACGGAGGATGTGGGTGACGGCGCACACGATGGCTCCGGTCCACCACAGTCGGCCGTTTCCCCGCAGAACCGTAACATTGGGAAACGTCAGGGCGACGGCCGCGGCCGTTCCGTCCGTTGAACCGTCATCCATCAGCACGATCTTGAATTCACGATACGCCTGTGCCCCCAGACAGCCAAGGAGCCTGAGGACATCATCCTTGCCGTTGTGGGCCGGGATTAGGACGTAGACCATATCGCACTCAGTTCATTTCCATGGAAGAGGAACTGGATCGAACGGAGAAACCGACGAGTCTGAGGTCCATCAAGAGGTCGCCGCCAACCGGTTCTCCATTTCCGGCAGGATCTGTTTCCACGCGCTCTCGCATCCTCAACCATCGTGCTCAATCATCCAACGTACGACGACTCGACTGGAATTCAAGTTGGGGGCCGTCAGGGGATCGTCTCTTTTTCATCAGAGACTTCGCCTGCATGATCAAGGTGTTATTATCCATCCATTCCTCCGCGAATACTCCTCTGAGCCCGTATAACAGATACCGGCGCCTCGCCCTCTCGATGCGCTCGTTGATCCAAAAGGACGCCTTTCCAATTCCCATTGCTGTTCTGTACCGTTCCCTGATCATCAAGAGTTCAGCTAAATATTCATGCCGGCGCACGGTTTTCTGGTCACCGTGCTTTCTATGGCACGCCAGCTGTTCATCAATCCACACCGGTTTGACGAACAGGCACATCCGCAGAAATAAATCATAATCCATGGCATACTGAAGCGTAGGATTCACGTAGCCGATCATCTCATGCACAGTACGTCGCCAAAAGATCCCTTCCTGATTGACAATATGACAACCGTAAAACAGCGACCGGAAATCCATGAATTTTCTCCTGACGACAAATAACAACTCTCCGCGTTCGTCGATGACTGACACCGGAGTGAAGATCGCTTCGATGGAGGGGTCTGCAAACCAGCCCGCGACCTTCGACAGCACATTGGGCATGAACACATCATCCGAATTCAGCCAGCAGACAATATCGCCGGTCGCAAGCTTCAGGCCCTTATTGATGGCATCGGCCTGGCCTCTATCCGGCTCCGAAATCCAGCGTAGCCGGCCGTCATATTTTCTGAGGATATCAACGGTCCCGTCCGTCGAGCCGCCATCGACCACGACGTACTCCACGTTCGGATAGTCCTGGTTCAGCACACTCAGAATCGTCTCCTCGATGAACCGTCCCTGGTTCATGGAGGGGGTGACGACCGAAACCGTCGGCAGTCGTTGGATGGTCGGTTTCATATGCCGGTGCCCGCGATCACCAATCAGCGCTCAACCAACTCGATTATCCATCCTGTCGTTGATCCGTAAACTGTTCCGGTTTCTATAACATCACGCAATTCGAACTCCACTTCTGTTGTAGAATGAGTTCAATCGGCGGCGTCTTCCTCGCTCTACCGCGTTTGTCACCTTGTGCTGATCTGATCGCTATGTTTAAGAAGATGGAGGCGATGTTGATTCTCGTGCCGCCCACACCGACCCCAATTCTCCGGCGATCTCCATGAACCTCCGGCCATAGTCAATAATCCGCTGCTGTTGTAACACCAACGACGCCTGCTCATCGTCCGACGACGGCGGCGGCGGCCCCGCCTGGGCCACCATCCATTCGTCCGCCAGCCGATCAGCCAGTGCCTCCGGATTGCGCGGGTCGAAATAGACGGATCTGAAGGGCGCTTGCTCGCGGTGGACGGGAATGTCCGAGAGTACCATCCGTTTGCC
>DATJYI010000196.1:0-7745 GCA_035499635.1 Nitrospiria bacterium
AAGAATCAACCACTTGCGCCCCAGCCGGTCGGAGAGCATTCCCGCGGGCAGCGAGCTACTCATTTTGACCAGGTGCAGCGCCACCCAGAGCATCGGGATGAGCGCGATCGACACGCCCAGCTGCCGGGCCTTGAGCAGCAGAAAGGCGTCGCTCGAATTGCCGAGGGTGAAGAGCAAGAGGATCAGCGTGAACCGGCGCAGGCCCGACGGCAGCTCCCGCCAGGCGGCGCCGATGCGCAGCGGCTCCCTCCGGGACGGCACCGCGGCCGCACGGACGTCGCGCACGCCCGCAGCGAGCACCGCGACGGCCGCCAGGCCGGGAATCAGCGACAGGAAAAAGATCGTCCGGAGGCGGTCGTGCAGCACGGTCAATGCCAGCGAGGCCAGCAAGGGCCCGATCACGGCGCCGGCGTGATCGGCCGCCCGGTGAAAGCCAAAGGCCTTGCCACGGGCGGCCGGCGGCGTGCTCTCGGCGATCAGCGCGTCGCGCGGCGACGTGCGCAGCCCCTTCCCCACGCGGTCGAGAAAACGGAGGAGCAGGACGCCGGTCCAGCTTGTGGCCAGGCCGATCAACGGACGGGTCAGGTTGGCCAGCAGATAGCCGCCGACCACCCACCGCTTGCGCGCGCGCAGGCGATCGGAGAGATAACCCGACGCCAGCTTCAACAACGACGCGGTCGATTCCGCCACGCCTTCAATCACGCCCAGCGCTTCCGGCCCGGCCCCCAGCACCGCGGTGAGGAACAGCGGCAGGAGGGGATAGATCATCTCGGAGGCGGCGTCGTTGAACAAGCTGACCGCGCCGAGCAGCAGGACGTTGACGGGCAGCCCCAGCCGCTTCAGGAACGGGGAAGGCGCGGAGACGTTCACGATGACGCGTAGGAGAGAATCGTGCGGTGATCGATCGCCCGCAGGACGACCACGAAGAAGAGCAGGACGAGACCGGCCATCAGCAGGGATACTGCGATCGGGGGACGGGACGGCGGGGCGGCGGACGGTTCAGGCCAGATGCCGACGCCCCACGGCCGGCAGAAGAAGTGATAGAGGACAAACGCTTCCAGCGCGAAGGGCGGAAAGCCCAGGAATCCAAACAGCGGCATCTCGAAAAGCTTCCAGCCGCCCACGTATGGCACGGTGTAGCTCCACCGGGCGACGGCCCAAAAGTTCCAGCACTCCCACAGCAAACCGGCGATCAATCCCGCCATCAGCAACCGGACGGTCCGTCCGGCGTCCCCCGTCTCCCAGTCGCGCAACAGCGACGGCGCGCCCGCTCGGTAGTTGACCGGATCGATGAGCGGGACAAAGCCGCCCCAGACGAGGGGAAAGGCGTCTCGGGGGAAGAGCAGACAGAGCAGGAGCATGGCGGCGCCGGCCGTCTGCGCGGCGAGCAACCGGCCGGGTGTGACCGCCATCCGCAACGCCGTCACCCGCTCGAAGCGGCGTACGCTCGCCAGCAATCGTTCGGTTTCGGCCAGCAACGGCACGACGGTGGCGAATGAGATGAGCGTGCCGGTCCACCGGACCGCCTGATTGGCCGGCACGTTGTGGTACCACCAGTTGTCCAGGCGCAGGTTGAAGGCCTCGAAGATCAGCCAGATGACGGCCGACCAGGCCGCCATCAGCCAGAACCGCTCCCTGTTGTCCCAGGCGAGCGACCGGCCGGTTCGGTGGAAGACGACCGCGTCCACGATGAAGATGTACGACCACCAGACGAGTGGATAGAACCAGGTCAGCGCCGGCTCGCGCCGCAGAAGGAGGAGCAGGTGGGCGAGGAGCAACACCACGGCGGCGACGAGACCGGAGATGACCGGAGCCGGGCGTGTCACGGACGCAGCTTAACAGGAGCCGGAGCTGTTCGCAACCCGATGGCGGCGCCGTCAGCGCCGATTGACACCCCCTGTCCGCTCCGTTATCATAAAAACGTGGGCGTCGTCGGTAAGTCCCAGCGGTTCGAACGTCATATATTCGTCTGCACCAACCAGCGTCCGCCGGAGGATCCACGGGGCTGTTGCGGCGCGAAGGGCTCCGAAGCGCTCCGGCTGATCTTTAAAGACGAGCTCAAAAAAGCCGGCCTGAAAGGGAAGGTCCGGGCCAACGCGGCCGGCTGTCTCGATTATTGCGCGATGGGACCGACTGTGGTCATCTACCCGGAGGGCGTCTGGTATTTCATCGATACGCCTGACGATGTGAGAGAGCTCGTCCAGCGCCACATTCTGAAGGGCGAAATCGTCGACCGGCTGCGGATGCCGCGGCAGGCGCCCGTGACCGCGCACCCACCCGCCCCAGTTTCCCCGACGTGAACCCGGACAGCGAGCACAGTCCCCGCCTGTGAGGGCGGGGTGAGCGAGCGAATAGCAACCATGCCTTTTTCCACTCGGGTCGAAGAATCCCCGCCTGTGAGGGCGGGGTCCTTCAACACCGCGCGCGTCATGCGTCACGCGGCGGTCGCCGCCGCGTGGCTGAGCCTCTCCGCGCCGGCGGCCGTTGCCGCCGAGCCGGCGCATCTGTGGACCCACTGGCAGCTCTACACGGTGGTCCGTTCGCTCGCGGCCGGCCGTGATTCGATCTGGGTCGGGACCGATCACGGCCTGATGCGCTTTTATCCCCGGACGGAGGAGAAGGCCGTGTACAACACGTCGAACGGGCTTCTCAGCTCGGTGGTGCTGTTCGTTAAGGTGACGCCGGACGGCGACGTCTGGACCGGAACGGCCGGCGGCGGCCTGTCGCGGTTCGACGGCCACCGGTGGACCTTCTATACGCCCTACGGCTATGGCCCGTCGTTGCAATTCGATGCACAGTGGACGCGCTGGACGCGCGGGCGGGGCATCGGCGATCTGTGGGTCTATAACATCGACTACGACGCCGGGGGAACGCTGTGGGCGGCGACCTGGAAAGGGTTGAGCCGGTTCGACGGAACGGGCTTTCACACCTACACGGTGGCGGACGGCCTGGTCGACAAATGGGTCTACACGCTCTCCATCGACCGTGAGGGCAGGATCTGGGCGGGCACCGAGGGCGGCGTGACGCGGTACGATCCTCGCGCCGCAGCGTCCCGCGCGGCATGGACAAGCTGGACCAACAAGGACGGCGTCGGCGCTCCGGCTGCGCCCGCTGGAGCGTCGGAGGCATCCTCATACGCCGACGTGCCGGCCGGCGGCCGCCATCATGCGATCGGCGGACCGAAGGACGTCACCCGCCGGGTGAATCCGAATTACATTTCGTCATCCCTGTTCGACCGCGAGGGGCGGTTGTGGGTGGGCACGATGGGCGGCGGCCTTGCCCGGTTCGACGGGAATCGATGGACCAGCTACACGACCAGGGACGGTCTGGGAGGCGACGTCATCTACGCGATGGCGCTGGACCGGAGGCGCAACGTCCTCTGGATCGGGACGGACGGGGGCGTCAGCCGGTATGACTTCCATGCCTTCACCAATTTCCGGAAGGAGGACGGCCTCTTCGCGAGCGCCGTCTATGCCGTGGCCATCGATCCGTCCGGGGCGAAGTGGTTCGGCAGCTACGGCCGGGTCAGCCGGTACGAGGGGGAGTGACGCATGCCGCCGCCGAAACGCTCGAACTTCATGGACGGAAAACTGGACGATCAGATCCTGGCGCTGATCGAGGCGTGCGGCGGCAGCGAGGACGCCGATCTGATCAAGGAGATGATCATCACGTCGCTCAAGCTGGTCGAGCACAAGGAGAACCGCGGCGACTTGAAGATCCTCACCAGGGCGATGCGCGAGCTGCGCTACGCCTTCAAGGTCTTTTCCGCCTACCGCCACATCCGCAAGGTGACGGTCTTCGGCTCCTCGCGCACGAGCGAGGACGATCCGGCCTACAAGCTGGCCGAGCGGTTCGCTCAGCTCATCATCCGCCGTGGCTACATGGTGATCACCGGCGCGGGCGACGGCGTGATGAAGGGCGCCCAGGCAGGCGCCGGGCGGGAGATGAGCTTCGGCGCGAATATTGTGCTGCCGTTCGAGCAGGTGCCGAACGAATATATCCTGGATGATCCCAAGCTGGTCACCTTCCGCTATTTCTTCACCCGCAAGCTGATGTTTCTGAAGGAGGCGCACGGAGTGGTCCTGTTCCCCGGCGGCTTCGGCACCCTGGACGAATGTTTCGAGGCGATGACGCTGATCCAGACCGGCAAGACCGAGTTGGTGCCGGTCGTGCTCCTTGACGTGCCGGGCGGCACCTACTGGCACCGCTGGAAGGATTACGTCGAGCACGAGCTGCTCAAGCAGGGGATGATCTCGCCGGAGGATATCCACCTTTTCCGGCTGGTCCACGACGAGCGGGAGGCGGTCGAGGAGATCACGCACTTCTACCATCTCTATCACTCCAGCCGGTACGTCGAGGATCATTTGGTGATCCGGCTCGAGCGAACGCCGGCGGAGTCTCACATCGACGCGCTGAACGCGGAGTTCGCCGACCTGCTCACCGGCGGCAAGCGGATCGTCTCGAGCGACGCCCTGCTGGAGGAGGAGAACGAGCCGCAGCTGCGCCACCTGCCGCGGCTGCTTGTGCCGTTCAACCGCCGCCACTTCGGCCGCCTGCGGCAAATGATCGATCGGATCAACAGTTGGCCGGTCTGAGAGAAACCAGCGCACAGCGCATCAGCACGAAAGGAATGTCATGTTTGATGAATTGATGCCGAGGTCACAACAACCGATCACATTCTTCGACGAGCGGTTCGGGCTCGACCGCGCGATGCTCGAGCGCGCGATCGGCCGCGCGCTGGGCGGCGCCATCGACTACGCCGACCTCTACGCGGAGTACCGGATCAACGAATCGCTCTCGCTCGAAGAGGGGATCGTCAAGCAGGCGTCGCACGCCGTCTCGCAGGGGGCGGGGCTGCGCGCGCTCTCCGGCGACAAGACCGGATTCGCCTATACCGACGAAATTTCGCTCGACCGGCTGACGCTCGCCGCGCGGCAGGCGAGCGCGATCGCGCAGCGGCAGGAGGAGACGGACGCCACCGGTCTGCTCCGCACGGGGCGCCACGGCGGCCACGATCTCTATGCGCTCCGCCAACTCCCGACCGAGGCGACGCTGGACGGCAAACTGGAGCTTCTCAAACACATCGATCGGATTGCGCGCGCCTACGATCCGCGGATCACCAGCGTGATCACGTCGGTCGCCTCCGAAGACAAGCTGGTCGTGGTGGCCAGCTCCGACGGCTGGGTGGCGGGAGACCGGCGGCCGTTGGTGCGGGTGAACGTGACCTGCATCGCCGAGGAGAACGGGCGGCGCGAGATCGGCAGTTACGGCGGCGGCGGCCGGCTGGAATTCGGCTGGCTCCTGGAGGAGGAGCGCTTCGCCCGGTTCGCCCGTGAGGCGGCCAGGCAGGCGATCCTCAATCTGTCCGCGAAAGAGGCGCCGGCCGGCTCGATGACCGTGATCCTGGGGCCGGGCTGGCCCGGGATTCTGCTGCACGAAGCGATCGGCCACGGGCTGGAGGCCGATTTCAATCGCAAAGGCGTTTCCGCCTTCACGGGGAAGATCGGGCAGCGGGTGGCGTCGGAGCTCTGCACGATCGTTGACGACGGGACGATTCCCAACCGGCGCGGCTCGCTCAACATCGATGACGAGGGGACGCCGACGAGCCGGACGGTCTTGATCGAGAAGGGCATCTTGAAGGGCTATTTGCAGGACCGGTTGAACGCGAAGCTGATGGGGATGGCGCCGACGGGCAACGGCCGCCGGCAGAGCTTCGCCCACCCGCCGATGCCGCGCATGACGAACACCTTCATGCTGGCCGGCGAGTCGGACCCCAATGAAATCATCCGGTCGGTGAAATCGGGCCTCTACGCGGTCTCGTTCGGCGGGGGCCAGGTCGACATCACCAACGGCAAGTTCGTCTTCTCGGCGAGCGAAGCCTACCTGATCGAGGACGGGAAGGTGACGGCGCCGGTCAAGGGGGCGACGCTGATCGGCAACGGCCCCGACGTGCTGACCCGCGTGAGCATGGTGGGGAGCGACCTGAAGCTGGACGAGGGCATCGGCGTCTGCGGTAAGGACGGCCAGTCGGTGCCGGTCGGCGTCGGCCTGCCGACGATCCGGGTCGATGGTCTGACGGTCGGGGGGACGAGCGTATGAACGCGCGCCGGCGGTTTGATCCCGCGACGCTGGCCGAGCGGATGCTCGAGCAGGCGAAGCAGATGGGCGCCACGGCGGCCGATCTGCTCTTTGCCGAGGCGGAGAGCATGGGAGTGCGCGTCAGGATGGGTGAGATCGAGAGGCTTGAATCGGCCCAGGAGCAGCGGTTGGGCCTGCGCTGCTTCATCGGCCGGCGATCGGCCTCGACATCCACGTCCGATTTGTCGCCCGATTCAATCCGCGAGCTGGTGGCGCGGACCTGCGGCCTCGCCAAAGTGACGGCCGAAGATCCCGCGGCGGGGCTGCCCGATCCGAGCGAATGGGCGAAATTAATCCCCGATCTCGACCTCTATGATGAGGCGGCCGCGCGGTTGACCGCCGAGGACCGGATCGGCCTGGCCAAGCGGGCCGAAGGGGCCGCGCTGGCCGTCGACCCCCGGCTGACCAATTCGGAGGGGGCCGACTGCGACTATGGCGGCGCCGAAGTCTGGTACGCGAGCAGCAGCGGCTTCATCGGCTCCTACCGGGGGACCCGCACGTCAATCTCCGTCTCGCCCGTCGCCGCGCAGAACGGCCGGATGCAGCGAGACTATTGGTACACGTCGGGCCGCCACCTCAGGCACCTTATATCGCCGGATGAAGTCGGCCGGATCGCCGCGGAGCGGACTTTGCGCCGTTTAGGCGCACGGCCGGTCAAGACCCAGCAGGCGCCGGTCATCTTCGATCCTGAAACCGCTTCGCAGCTCCTGGGGACGATCGTCTCGGCCGTGTCCGGATATTCACTCTACCGGCGGGCGTCGTTTCTGGTCGATCAGTTGACGAAGCCGGTCGCCGCGCCGATTGTGACCGTTGAGGACGACGGGACGATCCCGCGCGAAGTGGGCTCCAAGCCGTTCGACGGCGAAGGGCTGCCGACGCGGAAAAAGAAGGTCATCGACGGCGGGGTGCTCAAGAGCTATCTGCTGGACTGCTATACGGCCCGCAAGCTGAACCTCAAACCGACCGGCAACGCGACCCGCGGTGTGGGCGATCCGCCCGGCGTGGCGCCGACCAATCTGCGGCTGGTGCCCGGTGAGAGTGCGCCGGAGGCGATCATCCGATCGGTGCCGAACGGCTTGTACGTCACCGAGCTGATCGGCTTCGGGATCAATCTGGCCACTGGCGATTATTCGCAGGGAGCCGCGGGCGTCTGGATCGAGAAGGGGGAGCTGACCTTCCCGGTCGAAGAGGTAACGATTGCCGGCAATCTGCGCGACATGCTGATGCAGATCGAAGCGATCGGAAACGATCTCCCCCCCCATCGCGGTGTGGCCAGCCCGACGATCAAGATCGGCCGGATGACCATCGCGGGGACGTAACGGTCTCGGCATGGATCTCTCCGTCATCATTCCCGCATATAATGAAGCGAATTATATCGGTCGTCTGCTCGACTCGCTGGCCGTCGCTCGGAGGCAGCATGCCCCCGGGCGGGAGGCCGAGATCATCGTCGTCGACAACGGCTCAACCGATGCCACCGCCGCGATCGCTCAGGAGAAAGGCGCTACGGTGGTGCAAGAATCGGAGCGGAAGATCGCGGCCGTGCGCAATGCGGGCGCGCGTGCCGCTCGGGGAGCCACACTCATCTTTATCGACGCCGACAACCGCGC
>DATJYI010000197.1:0-21055 GCA_035499635.1 Nitrospiria bacterium
GAGCGCTTCCAGCCGTTTCTGCCGCGCACCGGGCTTCCTCGGCAGGAATCCGGCGAAGAGAAACGCGTCGGTCGGCAGGCCCGAGGCGGCCAGCGCGGCGAGCGGCGCGGACGGACCGGGAACGGGGCTGACCGGAATGCCGGCCGCAATACAGTTGGTGATCAGATAATACCCCGGGTCGGAGACCGTCGGCGTGCCGGCGTCGGACACCAGGGCGATGATTCGCCCCTGACGCAACCGCTCGATCAGCACGGGGGTTTTCTCCTCCTTGTTGTGGTCATGATAACTGGTCAACGGGGTGTGGATGTCGTAGCGGGCGAGCAACTGTTGGGTGTGACGGGTGTCCTCGGCGGCGATCAGATCGGCCTCGGCCAACAGCCGCCTCGCCCGAAGGGTCAGATCCTCCAGATTGCCGATCGGCGTGCTGACCAGATAGAGGGTGCCTGACGTCGAGGACATCACGGGGCGTATCTTAGCATACGGTGCGCGTTAATCCGGCGGGCCGACGGGAGGGCCGCCGGGGCACGGGTGCGTGTCGGAGCGGAACGAGTATGTTATACTGTGTGCCGTTTCAGTCAACGATGACAACATGATGAGGAATCCATGCATCTAACCATGATCGGCGCCGGTTACGTGGGATTGGTCAGCGGCGCCTGCTTTGCGGAATTCGGCCACCAGGTGACCTGCGTCGACAAGGACGCCGGCCGCATCGAAGCGCTTCAACAAGGCCGACTGCATCTGTACGAGCCGGGGCTGGGCGAGTTGCTGCAAAAAAATCTCCGGGACGGCCGGCTGGTCTTCACGACGGAGCTCGGCAAGGCGGTGGAAACGTCACTGGCCATTTTCATCGCAGTCGGCACGCCGCCGCGCGGCGACGGGAGCGCCGACCTGTCGGCCGTCGAGGCTGTGGGCAAGGAGATCGCCGCCCATCTGAACGGGTATAAGGTGATCGTGACCAAAAGCACCGTGCCGGTGGGGACGGGTGAGCGGTTGAGACAGATCATCGGCAAGAGCAAGCCGGAAGGCGCGTCATTCGACATCGCCTCCAATCCTGAATTTCTGCGCGAAGGGTCGGCGGTGGAGGATTTCTTCCGGCCCAACCGCATCGTGATCGGCGCCGAGAGCCCGCAGGCGATCGCCATTTTGAAGGACCTCTACCGGCCGCTCTACCTGATCGAAACGCCGATTCTGCTGACGAACATCGCCACGGCGGAAATGATCAAGTACGCCTCCAACGCTTTTCTGGCGACGAAAATCAGTTTCATCAACGAGCTGGCCAATCTCTGCGAGCCGCTCGGTGTGGATGTTCACCTGGTGGCAAAGGGGATGGGGTTGGACGGCCGGATCGGCTCCAAGTTCCTTCACGCCGGGCCGGGGTTCGGCGGCTCCTGCCTGCCCAAGGACAGTCAGGCGCTGGTCAAGATGGCGGAAGCCCAGCAGGTGGATCTCCGAGTCCTGTCGGCCGTCGTGGCGGCCAATCAGGCGCAGCGGGAACGGATGATGGGGAAGATCCGGTCGCTCGTCGGCCCCGTGAAGGGCAAGACGATCGCCGTGCTGGGGCTCGCGTTCAAGCCCAACACCAATGATCTGCGCGAATCGCCGGCGCTCTGGATCGTCGGTCAACTGGTCAAGGAGGGGGCCCTGGTGCGCGTCTACGATCCCGAGGCGATGGCTGACGCCAAGGCCGCGTTGACGGAGCCGTCGGTCTACTACGCACAGGATTCCTATGATGCGGCCCGTGGCAGCGACGCGGTGGTGCTGGCCACCGAATGGAACCAATTCAGAAATCTGGAGTTGGAGCGGTTGAAGGGGGCCATGCGCCAACCCAACTTCGTCGATCTCCGGAATGTCTATGACCCCGACAGGCTGGCCGCGATGGGATTCCGGTATGTGGGAGTCGGCCGGGGAGCGCCGAAGCGGGACGCCGGCTAACCCGGCAGCACGCCCCGAAAGACGCTCAAGCCGTTGAGCGTGCCGAACCAGCGATGGCCCCGATCATCAAAGAGAATTGAGAACACGTAATTGCTCGGCAGCCCCTGAGCAGTCGAGATGGTGTGCCAGTGCGCGCCGTCGTACCAGCTGGCGCCGCCGTCGGTGCCGACCCAGACATGTCCCTGCGGATCGAGTGCGAGTCTGAGCACGAAATTGCCGCCCAGTCCCTGTTCCTTGGTGAAGGTCGTCCAGGTTTTGCCGTCATAACGAGATACCCCGGCCCCCCACGTCCCGAACCACTTGCGATTCTGGTTGTCCACCAGCGAGGAGATGATGAAGTTGGGGTTGGGGCCCGCGTTTTGTTTTTCAAGGTTCATGTGATGGTGGGCGGACGAGGAGGAGCCGTAATTGTAGTCGCCACCCTCCGCGCCGCCGTTCGATGCCGGCGGAGTGGTGCCGACGGGGAATTGGGCGGTTCCGCCGCCGGGATCGGATGCGACGTCGGCGCCGATTCCGTCCTTGTGGGTGAAGGTGGTCCAGGTGGTTCCGTCAAAGCGGCTGACGCCCGATTCCGTGCCGAACCAAAGGACGTTGTCCTGGTCCAGTGACAGCGTGTAGACCCACTTGTCCGGCAGGCCGTCCTTGACCCGGTAGGTTTTGAACGTCGTGCCGTCAAACACGCTCACCCCATCCCAAGTGGCGACCCACATGGCGCCGGTTTTATCGAAGAGCAGATCGTAGACCCAGTTGTCGCCCAAGCCCTCTGCGCTGGTGTAGTGCGTCCAGGTTGTGTCGTTGAATTTGGACAGGCCGCCGCCGTAGGTGCCCACCCATTTGTTGCCTTTCGGGTCGACTCGAATCACATAAACACCCCGGCTGACAATGCCACCGCCGGTGCTCCGTGGACTGTAGGTCTGGTAATCGCCGGTTTGCGTGTTGAATCGGATCAGGCCCCGTGACGTGCCCATCCAGAGGTTGGGCCCGTCCATGGTCATGGTCTTGACCGGATCGTTGGCCGTGGAGAAGTGGCGCCAGATGATCGGACCGCCCTGCATGGTCGGGGCGACGATTTCAGGCCCTGTGGACCGGGTGTTTCGGTAGCAGGAAAGCAGTGACACGGCCGCGAGTATAACCAGCAGACTCAGGGGAGTGCGCGTCATAGCCTCGGATGGAGCAATTATTGCTTTGGCTTGACGTGGCAGCGGGTGCAGTTGGAGATGGGGAAGGCCACACGGCCGTGACAGCGGCCGCAGAATTCGCCGTTGACAATTTTCACCATGGAAATGGGATTGGCCCCCCGCTTCATCACAAAGATGCTCGGATGGCAGTTGCCGCAATCGAGCCAGAACGTGTGGGGATAGTGAGGGTAAATGACGTTCGGCATGGCTCCCACAGCGGGAATTTCAATGTCGAAATTGAACGGCGGCGTCGGCGGTTTGTTCAAATCCAGCGACTCATGGGGATGAATGACGTTCTCCTTAAAAGCCTTGACCCAATCGATGTTGCCCTCGGAGTCGACCGGAAAATTTCTCATCACCACGTTCGGATCCCGGTTTTCCTTGCCGTACGGAGGGCCGGGAGTGGGAATATCAGTCGGGTCTTCATATTCCTCGGTCTGTCCCAGATTGACCGAACCGACGACCCTCGGAGCGGGGGCGGGGGGTGTCGCGGCGGTCGCGGGAGCCTTGGGCGGGGGCGACGATTTCTCAAAAAAGGTGCAGGAATAAATCGAGGCGGCGCACAGCAGGCCCACCGCGAGCAGGCCGGCAATGCGCCGGGTGATCGGCCCGCGCACTATTTGACTCCCATCAGTGGTCCGGTGGTCAGGCCGGGCTGGCCGGAGTGGCAACGCGCGCATTGCACCGGTTTCCAGGCAATCGTGCCGTTGTGGCACTTGCCGCAAAACTGGCCGCTGATGATCTTGTTCATGTCAATGTCGTTCGAACCGGAGCGCATTTCAAAGATGGCGGGATGGCACACCTTGCACTTGAATTCAATACGGTGATACCAATGAGGAAAGATGACGGGCGGCATCCCACGCTTTTCGGCTTTGCTGTTGAGCACCATATCGCCGTAATATCCCGCGATGGTGGACCCGGAGGAAAACAACAGCCCAAACCCGATGATCAGGCCTAATGGTAACCAGAACTTCCTCATCAAACGCCGCCCCAGTCTCCTGCTGCCCCCGCCCTCTTCATGGGGAAGCGAGCGCGAAACCCCACGTTCGTAACACAGCAGGAGTGAATTGTCAATGGGTTGCCGCCCGCCGCAAACGGCTGATTGACTTGCGTGTGAAGAATTTTTAGAATCGTTTCAGCCCCGCGTTTCAGGCAGGTGGGGGCGGAGTTGCGTCGATGAGAAACCCCCTTTATCACATCGGTCAGCGCGGATGGTTGACGGTGGGCGCGTCCTGCCTGTGTCTGGGGTTGGTGTCGGGAGGATGCGGATCACGCGCGTCCGCTCCGCCTGCCCCGACGCTGCAACTGCACCGGATCGCCGCGCCATCGGGCGAGTATGCCGTCTACTCCTCCTTTGACACGGGTCGTGGCACGTATGTGAGGGCCTTGAAAGTTGATGGGAACACCCTGTGGGTGGGCACCTCGCGCGGCATCCTGGCCGTCAACCATCAGACGGGCGACCTGATCCAAACCTATACTCGCGCCAGCGTGGGCAATCGCATGGCAAGCGATTATATCTTCACGATCAATGTCGATCCCCGTGACGGGGTGAAATGGTTCGGTACCAACAATGGGGGGCTCGTCCGGTATGACTCGTCCACGCCGGCGGACCGTCAATGGGCCAATTTCCTCCCCGTCAATGGCCTGGCGGATTTCTGGGTCTACGGCATCGATTTCGACGCACACGGCACCATGTGGGTGGGCACGTGGGACGGGGTGAGCCGGTACGATCCGCGCGCCGCCGAGGGCAAGCGGTTCACCACGTATAACGAGCGGGACGGCCTGGCCAACCGGTGGGTCTACGCGGTGGCGGTCGATCGCGATCAGTCGGTCTGGTTCGGCACGGAATCGGGCGTCAGTCGATTCGACACGTCAGCGCCGTCCGGGCGGCAATGGCGGACCTGGCGCCATCAGGACGGATTGGGCGCGCCCAACCTCCTGGCGTTGAAACGGAGCCAGAACACCGGAATGGGCACCATGACCGGCGGATACCGGACACGCCATGATTTGAGCGTGCTGGATGAGAAGGGGAAGGAGACCTACAATGAGAATTATGTCTTCTGCATCGCCATCGACCGTGACGGGGTGAAATGGATCGGGACCTGGGGCGGCGGGCTCTCCCGGTTTGATTTTGACGGCACGGACGGCAACGGCCGTTGGAAGAATTACTCCCAACGCGACGGCCTGGCCGGCAATATCGTTTACGCGATTGCCATCGATCCGCACGGCGTCTTCTGGGTGGGGACCAACCACGGCCTCTCCCGTTTTGATCCGGCTGCCGCCCCCCCATTGCAGTGGAAGAGCTGGACTAAAGCCGACGGTCTCCTGGGCGATGACGTCTACGCGATTGCGCCGGCGCCGACCGGCACCATCTGGCTGGGCCAGAAGGGGGGGGTGGTCGAATTGAGACCCGTCCAGGGACCACAGCGCTTTGAAGGCTAGGCGGGTTCCCCGCTTGTGGGTCGCGGCTGCCCCTCATCAACGATGCGCGCTGATGGTCTATGGGGCGATTATCCTTGACTTTATAAGCCCAAGTTGCTATCTATACTTACTTGTGCAAACAGGTATGTATGTCTTAACAGTACCTGGGTTTTTTCTATAGTCATCAATACGCAGGGTTGTCGTCCAATCCGGCGTCAGGGGGAGGAGTTATGCCCATGGGGCGAAGGGCGCATCGTCCCCGTCGCGCAGTGCAGTCGGCGGCGTTCGTCGCCGTCGTCATCTGTGCGTCGGTTGTCCTGATGGCCGTGACCGCCCGGGGCAATTCCATCCTTGGATCCCGTCATGATCTCAGCCTTTTCAATATGCGCGGGTATGGCACTGAGACGGGACCCATGACCGGCGCCACCTTCAATGATTACCGTGAGGCCTGCATTTACTGCCATACCCCCCACAACGGCAGCAATTTGGCGCCCATGTGGAACCGACAGATGCCGACGGACGGCGTGGAAGGGGGCGGCAGCGGACCGGCTGAATACCAGGTGTTCAATAGCGTGAGCTTGGATTCGAAGGCCACGCCCAATGGGTTATCCAACGGGCCTGATGGCATTTCATTGGCCTGCCTCTCCTGCCACGACGGGACGGTGGCGGTGGACGCGGTCGTGAACAAGCCGAAATTTCACGACTGGAGCGATTCCGGCACGCACTACCGGCTGAACGCCGAAGGCTCCATCGGCAGCGACACGTGCGGCAAATGTCACAACCGGATCTCAGGGGCCTATGGCGGGATCGGCGGCGCCCATGATGCGACCATCCGGTATCTGACGCGCGATCTGCGTGACGATCATCCCATCTCGATGCCGTTTCCGACCTATGCCCAGGATCCCGGCTTCAACCAGCCGATGATCGTGAAATCGGACGGCGGCCGTGAATTCCCCAACGGGGTGCAGACGTTTGCCGGCGACAAAGTGCAATGCGCCTCCTGCCATGACCCGCATAATCCCGACGAGAACAATATCGAAGGGCGCGATCCGTTTCTTCGCGCCTCCAACCGCAACAGCGCGTTATGTCTGACCTGCCATCAGAAGTAACATTGTCAATGTCCGATCATTGGGGGGTGACGGGAGGAGAGCTCACACAGCGGAGCCGGCCCATCGGTCGGCGCTGGCCTGCGCCGGTGGTGGTCGGATTCATGCTCGCCGTCCTGGCCGGTGTGGTGACCGGCTGCGCCACAGGTCAAAAGCAGCAACAGGATGTGGTCTGGCCTCCCCCCCCGGATTTACCGAGAATCAAGTATGTCGGCAGCATCTCGTCGGAGAGTGATATCGAGAAACCCTCGGCCGCTCGATGGTTTAGAGATCTGCTCTTTGGTCCCGAGCCTCCGGCCAGAATGGGAAAACCCTATGGCGTCGCAGTCGATCCGGCGGGCCGGCTGCTGGTGGCGGACAGCGCGTGGGGGAAAGTCATGGTGTTCGACCCGGTCCAGGGCAAATTCTCACTCCTGGGCTTGTCGGGTCCCGGGGTGCTCAGCAAACCGTTGGGTGTGACCGCCGATTCCCAGGGGAAAATCTACGTCACCGACACGTATCAGAACCGGGCGGTCGTCTATGACAGGGACGGGAACTTTTTACTCGGCATCGGTGAGCGGGGCCGGTTTGAGCAGCCGGTCGGCATCGCGGTCAATGAGAAGCTGGGCCGGATTTACATCGTCGACACCAAAAAACATAACGTCTCGGTGTTTGACATGGAGGGGAATTTCCTGTTCGAGTTCGGCGGCCGGGGCGCGGAGGACGGGCAGTTTAATTTCCCCACCAATATCGCCGTCTCACGACAGTCCGGGACCGTGGCGGTCATGGACAGTTTTAATTTCAGAGTTCAACTCTTTGATCCGGATGGAAAATTTATCAGAAAATTCGGCGGGGTCGGCACGGCGTTGGGCCATTTTTCCAAACCAAAGGGCATCGGATTTGACAGCGCGGACCATATCTATGTCGTCGATGCGGCATTCAATAACGTGCAGATTTTTGACCTCGAAGGCCGGTTATTGCTCTTTTTCGGCCGCATGGGCACAGGCCCCGGGGAATTTTGGCTGCCTGCGGGTTTGGCTGTGGACGGGAGAGACAAAATCTATGTTGCGGATCAGTACAACAGAAAGATTCAGATCTTTCAATATATTCCAGAACCCGATGTTGTGAAGGAGCCTGCGCCGGCTTCGGCTCCGAGTCCCGGCGAGCAGCACCCGCTCCCTGAAGGACAAAAATCAGGCTTCAAGGCATCGCACAAACCCCCATCTGGGTAGGCTTCTTGTCGTAAAAAATGCTGGACACGGCCGGCCGATTGTGATACGCTGCCGGGCCAGTTACCTGGCGAGAGGCTGGAAGTGGCCTCGTCATCATTCATCGGAAATGGCATCGGAATGGAGAGCGTCGAACACGGCTTGATCTGTTGAAGGCAACACGGCCTGCTCTCAAGAGGTGGAGCTGCCGAGCGGGTTTTTGGGTGATGCAAGAACGTGGAGGGAGGGTCAACGTGATGCAGAGGCTCGGACGCTGTGCCTTCCGATTCGGCGTCGTTCTGTTGGGCGGGCTGCTTCTATCCTCAGGGCTGAGCAGCCTGGCGCTGGCAGACCACTTTCCGGCTGAAGCGGTTTCCACCACCAAACATAACCTGGCACAAAACCCCAACATCCTCTTCGGCAATACGAGCACGCTCAAGGGCGGCAGTGAAGTGTGCGTCTATTGCCACACACCTCACGGCGCGGGGTACGCCAATTTGCTCAGTACCGGCTTTCCTCCGTTGTGGAACCGCATGATCAACACCGACACGGCCTATCAGACCTATGACCAGGCGGGCAGCCCATCCTTTGAATCGTCATCCGCAACGACTTTGAACGGCAAAGTCAAGGGGGTGTCGCTGGCCTGCCTCTCCTGCCATGACGGGACCATCGCGTTTGATGCCTTGATCAACCTTCCGGGGTCCGGCGGGTATGTGCCGGCCAATGCGATTGCGGGCAATGTACCTGGAGATACAACATTATCGAACGCCTATTTCGGACCATTTGGCGGCAATGTCGTGGACAGCAATCGAAGCTTCAGCGAAAACACCCGTGTGATTACGGGCACGGCATTGGGCAATCCATTTGGAGGATCCCTCTACGGCAATAATACGCTGTCGACCGGTCCGGGCGAGGGGGCGTCGCCTTTTCCAAATCTTGGAACGGATTTGCGGGACGATCATCCGATCAGTTTTCAAATTCCCTGTGGAACAACGGTAAACGGATGCGATCCGCAATTCGGCCAGATGATCCTCGGCTCACAGGCGGATCCGAATGGGAAGCTGCTCTATCTGAAACGGGATCTGGGCGGTGGAGGCATCTATCCCCAGGATAAACGTGACCGGATCAGGGCCTATGCCTCAAATGGGGGGACAGTGACTTCGGGAAATTACACCAACGCCTATATCGAGTGCGCCTCCTGCCACAATCCTCACACGCCGAGAACGCTCTTCCTGCGGCTGCCGAGCGATGTGAACAATTCAGGGGTGTTTGCTGACTCGGGCATCGGGCTGCCGTCAGGCGGAGGCAATCAGACGGCCCTGTCGGCCGGTGTCGTGAACGGCACTTACTGGTCGCATGCGCCGAATCAGGCGAGCGCGATCTGCATTAGCTGTCACCAAAAGTAAGAGGTTGACGAAGACACGGGGGGGCCGATCCGCTGTAGCGGGTCGGCCCCCCTTCTTTTTTCATCTTGGGCGCATGTGGTGAACGAAGAGAAGTACAGTACGTCGCTCTGGCTGCTGATTGTATGGGTCGGCGCCGTACTGCTCGGGTTTACCTGGTCCAGCTATGAGTCGTTTGACACGCCCAAGGAAGCCCTCATCAAGATCGGCGTCGCCGTTCTTGGCGGCGTGGTCCTCCTTCGTTGGTTGCAACGGCGGACCATTCGATTCGTCTGGCACCCGTTGACGGGGCTGGCGCTGGCCTTCTGGGGATGGGGCTGGCTGTCGTTGCTGGTGTCGTCCCACCGCCTGTTGACCTTCCACGCCCAGCTCTTTGCGCTGCATCTGATCCTGTTGCTGGTGTTCGTACCCGTGTTGTTGTCAGAGCGGGGTGATCTCGACCATTTCTGGCGGACTGTGTCCATGCTCGGTGGCGTTGTGGCAGCGGTCGCCGTAGCGCAGTGGGCCGGCCTGGATTTTGAACACGGTCTGCAGTTTCAGCCTCATTGGTTGCAACTGCCCAAGGTGGAGATCTATTCGACGATCGGCAACGCCAATTATCTGGCGGCGGTCCTGGCTTTTCTTCTCCCTGTGACGATCGCGTCGGCGGCCGCCTGGCGGCGTCAGGCGGCCGGTTCCGCTCACGAAGGGGCGTCTCCGGACAAGATGCGCCAGGACCGTCGTGCTCCTGTCCTTCTGCTCTGGACTTCTGTCGTCGTTTCAATCGCCGCGCTGCTCTTGACGCGCAGCAAAGGGGGGTTGGCTGCGGCAGGCGTCGGGATGGTGGTGCTCTGGGTGATTTGGGGCGTTTCCCATCGATGGTCCACAACAAAGATGGTCCTGACCGGCGCGGTGGGGGTGGGTCTCGCCGGGCTTTCCCTCGCGCTGATGTTCTGGTTGGCGCCGACGCTGGGCGCGGATTGGGAGAAGCTCGTGAACCGCGCGTGGAATGATCCCAGCGTCAAGGGGCGGGTGTTGATGTGGGAGACGACAATGGAGATGGCCGCCGCCCATCCGATCGTTGGAATCGGGACGGGAACATTTGGCGCGCAGTATCAACCCTACCGCGCCGTGGTGTTCGATCGGCTTCCCGATCCTGCATCGGTCTATCCGGCCAAGGAGCATAGCTATGACGAAGCAGGCAATGCCCATAATGATTGGCTTCAGCTGGCCGCTGAGAATGGAATAGTGGGATTAATTTTATTTTCAGCAGTTGTTATTTATTATTTTGTGGGTGGGATCAAGCTGATAATGAGCGAGAATGGCTCAAATGTGGTGTCAACAATAAGTTTCTCCAATCACTTGCCATTCCCTGCTGCTGTCGCATCTCCTTCTCTGCTTTGCGGCCTTCTTGCCGGCATGGCGGCAATGCTGACACATGCACTGGTTGATTTCCCTCTGCATCAACCTGCGGCGACCCTTCTCTTTTGGCTCGGGTTGGCAACCGTCGTCGCGGCCGGCGGTCGGCCGAAGGCATGGCCGCTGCCCGAATGGATGGCATCGACGGCGGCGCGGCGAAGTGCGGGTGGGGCGATCATCGTCGGCATCGGGTTGCTGACCGTTCAGGCCGTCCGGCCGGTGATCGCCGGCGTCTATCAACGGGAAGCCTGGCTGTTGATGACCGACCGGCATTGGGCGGAAGCGATTCCCGCCATCAGGACCGGTCTTCGCTGGGAGCCGTGCCACCCGGAGCTCACCCTCTATTTGGGTGTAGCCTCGTATAATCAGGGCGATTTAGAGGGCAGTCGGGCGGCGTATGAACGTTACCAATTGCTTTACAGTGATTTCCAAACTCTGTATAATCTGGGGCTAATTGCCGTCAGAGAACGACGATTGGATCAGGCGGAACGCTATTTTCGGGAAGCGCTCCGTTACAAACCGACTCTGGCCCAAGCCGCGATGGCGCTGGCCCTTGTAGCCGAACAGATGGGTCGGCCGGATGAGGCTCGCCGCTACCGTCGGCAAGCCTTGCAGTTGAGGGACGCCGGTGCTTAAGTTCACAGTCGCACATGTGCTCCACACCACCAGTCAGTTTCTTCGTTTGCCATCGAGACAATTGAATGTACACGCCAGCTTCCGTGGGGCGTCTGCATGACGAGAGGAGGGACGCTCTTCGTTGCCCTCGCAGGACTATGGCTGCTGACCCGAGGCACGCCGGGCGCGGATGAAATCGCCTCGGCCGCCCCTCAACCGTCTGACCAATCCGCTCAAATCCCTGCCGCATCACCTTCATTGCCGACTGTCACGCCTGAATCCGTGACCGCCGATACGGTGATGGCCGACGTCAACGGCGTCAAGATCACCTTCGGCCAGCTTGATCAGAGGGTGCGGGAACAGATCCCGAACGTCACCGGCCATGGAACGATCTCGCCCGCCCGGCTCCGAAAGCGCGCCTACGAGATGCTGGATCAGATGGTGACCGACGAACTCATCCTTCAGGAAGCCGCGCGATTGCACATCACCGTCGATCAGAAACGGGTCAACGCCGAAATGGCGAAGCAACGGAGTCAATTTGAGACCGAGGCAGCCTACCAGAACGCGCTCAAACAACGTCAGTGGACGGAGCAGCTCTTCCGGCAGCGGGTGGAACGGGCCATGCTGATCCAACAGGTGGTCGATCAAGAGGTCAACGACAAGGTGACGGTGACGGACGGCGATCTGGCCGCCTACTACCGGGACCACATGGACAAGTTCAAAATACCCATACAATACCGGCTTCGCCTGCTGTTGGTGTCGGTTGACCCGTCAGCGACACCCGGCGAGTGGGAGCAGGCGAAACAGCGGGCCGAGTCCTACAGGATCCGGGCGCTGAAGGGGGAGGATTTCGCCTCGCTGGCGCGGCAATACTCAGGCGACGCCGACACCAAACACAAGGGCGGCGACACGGGGTTGGTGCACCATGGTCAACTGGGATTGCCCGGCGTCGAGGACGCCGTGGAGCACCTCAAGCCGGGGCAGATCACCGAACCGGTTCGATCATTGTACGGCTACTACATCGCCGAAGTCGTGGAGACACGGCCCGCCCGACAACAGACCTTTGATGAATTGAACAAGGCGCTGTTCCGCCAGGAATTGTTGGAGGCCCGGCGCCGTGAGCGGTACCAGGAGTGGATCACAGCACTCCGGTCGCGGGCCAGGATTACGATGATGTCCCCCTCTTCCGCGACGCCATAGGGCCGTCTGTTGATGAAGCGGTAAGACACCTCTCAGTGCGGGGTGGCGTGGGCATGAGAGGGCGCGATCGACTTATGATCATCCCATGCGGGCGACGGGACAAAGACGAAGTCCAACAGTGCGCGGGCGCCGAAACGGCCGCTGGTTGTGGATCGCGGCCATGGGGCTTATGGGGCTGCTCTGGCCGGCATCCCGCGTCGACGCCAGACTGCTTGATCTGACCGGCGAGGCCACGCTGGAGTTCCGGCTGGTCAATGTCAGCGGCAGCGGCGGCGGCATCACGGACTCCCAGTACATCGACTGGCGGGAGCTCGTGACGGTGGGATCCAACGGAGCGCTCTTTCGGGAAGCGCTGGGGCTGTATCAGCTCAATTTCACTTTTATTAACGATGATCAATACGGGGACCTGAAATCGAAATCTCAGAACTACAATTACTTCGGATCGCTGACCTTCTTTCCGCGTCTGATGCCGTTGGCGCTCAGCGCGCAACGGACGACCCAGGAAATGGAATCCAATACCACATCCGCATACGTTCTTTCTGGGAAAGTGACGATCTCGATCTACAACCTGGTCTGGGACCTGCCCCGTATCTGGAAATTACCGCAGCTTCACCTGAACCTCTTTTACTCGACCGTAGAAACGAACAGCTGCATCGCGACAGCGGCACCCTCATGCGATGACACGTCGCGAACCTTCGGCGGCAGTCTGACCGCCACCGATCAATACCCCTACCGGTACATCATTCATAACACCGTCCTGACCTGGAACCTCTCATTTTCCGGTGTGCAGGAATTCAACGGCCAAAACTCCGACATGAGCGTCGGGGGCCGGGTGACGGCCGACAGCCAGTGGACGCCCGAGATCAAGAGCAATGTAAGGGCCTCCTACACGACCAACGTCTCCAGCCAGACGCCAACCGTGCCGGGCCTCACGCCCAACGTCACAGCTCTGGGCTTTAGCGTCTTCTACCGGCCGTCGCTGAAACTTAACAGCAACTTCAACTACGATTTTACCAGGGATACCAACGACCGGCATGTGGGCGGCATCGACATCTTTTATCGACCGACGCCGCAGTTTGACATCACGGTGACCAGCCGCGGATCGTTCCTTGAGCTGGACCACTCTGAAATCCTCGGCGGCTACGGCAGCGTCCTGGTGCTGTACCGCCCGATCCTGAACCTGAATGCCTCCTTCGGCGGGACGGGGGGCATCACCACGACGACAACCGATGCGACAGCATCGCAGCCGCACACGAAAGGCACCTCGTTGTATCAAAATTACACGGCGTCCGCCAGCTATTTCAAAATCTATGAGTTGTTTCGGATCAACATGAGTGGAGGCGTGGCGTTGAACAATACCATCTCCTCCGGCGCCAATCAAACCAATGTCAATACCAGCTGGATGGCTCAAGCGACCAATACCAAGACACAGTTTGTCACGGTCACTGGCAGCTATAGCGGCTACGTCAATGAGCAATTCAGCGGCGTGGGGGTCAATCAAACCCTTAATATGTTTCGGGCGGATGCCAACAGCTCCTATCTGAGGGAACTGCTGCTCCGGGGCGATGTGCTGACCCTGCACGCGGGCGCGGGGGATACACTCATCACAGGGAGCGGCGATAGTGGGGCAACGACTGACGCGGGCGGGGATCTGTTGTACGGATGGCGGGGCGCGAGTCTCGGCGGCGGCTATTTGGGCCATTTCAGCTCGCAACTGGGAGATAATTACAACTCGGTTTTCACCAGTTTGAATTGGACCGTGCCGCCCCTGCTGCAGGATCTGCAGATCATCATCAACAGCCGGTGGGAGGATCGGTTGATGAGGGACCAATCCCGGCCTGATGTCACCATTGCCACGGTCAATATCAACGGCACCTACCAGATCGGCCTCGTCCAGTTTAACCTGCAGTACGCATTCAGTTATTATGACGAATTGACATCGACGTTGTCGCACAATGTCTATTTCCGGTTGACACGGCAGTTTTCCCTTTGATCCGGATGAGCCGCAGAGTGGGAACTGTGCGATGAGCAACGGTCCATGGGGCACTGGATGGCGTGGAGCACGGCGTGTGGCATGGCGTGGAATAGCGGTGACGATGGCGGCCGTTGTGTTGAGCGGGTGCGCCGCGGGCGCGGCGTCTTCATCGCCCCATCTCATCTGGCCGCTGCCGCCCGATCCGCCCCGGATCGAACTGGTGGGTCAGCTCGCCACCTCGGGAGACGTGGGGCAAAAAACCTCCCTGTTAAGCCGCCTGTTCGGCCGGATCATCGGCCGGTCGCCGATCCCGATTGTGCGGCCCAGCGCGGTGTTTTCTGACGGCCGGGGCCGGATCCTCATTGCGGACACCGGCCAGCAAGTTGTGCATGTATTTGACATGAACACGAAGGAATATCATCAAATCTTTCACCTGATCGGCCCGGCCAGGCTTATCGCGCCGGTCGGCGTCGCCGCCGATCATCAGGGCCGCATCTACGTCTCCGATTCGACGCTGAACGACATTTTCCTCTTTGATGCGAACGGGCGGCTGCTCGGCCGGATCGGCGAGCCGGGGGATTACGAGCGGGTGGCTGGGATCGCCGTCGGGTCCGACGGACGGCTCTATGCCGCGGATGCCGGTGGCCACAAGATCGTCGTGTACGGTCCTGATGGAGAGAAAGTGATGACGATCGGCAAGCGCGGCGGCGGCCCCGGCCGATTTAATTTCCCCAGCCAGGTGGCGGTCGACCGCCACGGAACGATCTACGTCACCGATTCGCTGAATTTTCGCATCCAGCTGTTCGATCCGGAGGGGAAGTTTCTCCGGATGTTTGGCCAGCTGGGAACCAGAATCGGGAGTTTTTCCAAGCCGAAGGGCGTGGCCGTGGACACGGACGGCGACATCTACGTGGTCGACGGACTCTATGACGTGGTCCAGATCTTCAATCAGCAAGGACAACTGCTGCTGCATGTGGGCGGCGGGGGATCGGACCCCGGCCGGTTCTGGCTGCCGAGCGGGATCGCCATCGATCAGCACAACCGCATCTACGTGGCGGACACCTACAATCACCGAGTGCAGATCTTTCAGCTCCTGCCGGGACCGGCGGAACAGTGACGGGATTGACGGGATCATGATTGACAGGGGACTGCAAGTTGGTTATGATTCGCCGACGAAGCCAAGGCGAATCTGTCTCGACGGGGCGGGTCTTCTATTGATGGTCATACGGGTGACGGTCGGCGTGGCGCTTGCCCTGTTGTGCTGGGTCCGCAGCGCCCAAGCGGCCCCCCCGCCTCCTCCGCCCCCGACCATCACGGAGGACGTGCGAAACACCAAGCACAACCTCTCGTCCACGCCCAGCGCCGCCACCCGGAACGTCTTCACCACCGCGACGAGCGAAATCTGCGTCTTCTGTCACACGCCGCATGGCGCCTCGCAGGTCGGGATGGCCTTCGGCGCGCCGATTTGGAACCGCCATCTGTCGACGGCCAGCTACACCCTGTACGACAATACCTGGAGCTTTTCACTCGAAGCGCAGGTCAACACCAACGCGCCGACCGGCTATTCCCGGCTCTGCCTGTCCTGTCATGACGGGACGATTGCGATCGGCTCGGTCCTCAACGCGCCCGGTTCGGGAGGGTACCTGACGCAGATCCCGATGACGAACGGCGCCGGCCCCGGCGGGACGATGCCGCTGGGTCCGGGCGGGGAGTTGACCGGTGACACGCGGCGGCTCGGCACCAATCTGCGCAACGACCACCCCATCTCCATCGTCTTTGACAGCGCGTTGGTGACGTCGAAAGATCCGGAATTCAACAACCCCGGGCCGCCGCCACCGAAGCCGTCGCAGGAACCGCTCTATCCGGCCGGCATCGGGCCGTTGCGCCGGTACGGGGGGGACAACCCCGCCGTCTACGATTCGGTGCAGTGCGTCTCCTGCCACAATCCCCACGCGGTCACCTATCCCAAGTTTTTGCGGGCGCCCATTGAGAATTGCGCGAATGCCTCGAATCCCTGCCCCGGCACGGGGCTGTCCGCCAACAGCCAGGGCCAGATGCTCATCTGCCTCTTCTGCCACAACAAGGATCTGCCGAGCGGCAATTCCTACAGCACCAGCACCCACGCGCTCTCCATGGGGCTCCACAACACCTATCCGTCGGCGGCGAACTACCCCGCCAATCCGGGGTATGACTATGACGGCGTGCACAACGTCGGCCAGGCCTCCTGCCGGAATTGCCACGACCCGCACACGGCACAGGGGGCGATCCGTATTCATCGCGAGGGCGTCGATACCCCCGGCGGCGGCGACGCGATTGAAAATACCTGTTATCTCTGCCATTCGCCAGGCAATACGACCGGTGTGATCCAGCCGACGCCCTTCGGACAGCCGACGCTGCCGGCCGGCACCAACACCGGTTTTGAAGCCAACGGCCAGCGGATCGCGCCCGATATCTATTCGCAGTTTGCGAAGGACCATAATCTGGGCATCAATTCGCCCTGCGACCAGACGCCGGTCGGCGCGCCGCCGAAGCCGGCGGCCATTGCGGCCACGGCCCAGACCGATTGCGGCAGCGCGATGAATCTCAAGCTCGATGACGCCCTCGGCCCGCTCCGCGCCCACCAACCTTTTTTCATCAAGCTCCCGCAGGAGGGGGTCGAGTTCAACAATCCCCCGCCGCCAATCGTCGGCAATGAAAACCCGGCCGGCCCGGGCATCAGCCAGCCCGACGACATGACCCACCGCCACATCGAGTGCGTCGACTGTCACAATCCCCATCAGGTGACGAATCCGTCGGTCAACCCGGCGGGCCGGCTCAAAGGGATGAAGGGGATCACGTTCAACGACAAGGTGGTGGGGATTGAAACCACGGAAACGGGCTGCTCGCCGGGTCCGTGCGGTCGGGAGCCGTATGTGTACGAAGTGTGTTTCCGCTGCCACGGCAACGCCGTCCCGACGCTCTTTCAGGGCGATGACAATCCGGGCAGCACGCTCTATCGATCGAACCCGCGTCCGGGCGCGCTGGCGAGCAATCCGAATCTGAGCTACCAGGGCTTCAGCAACAAGCGGCTGGAATTCGCCACGTACGGGAGGAATGCGTCGAATGAAGTCTCGACCGACGTGAATCCGACCGGCGGTAGTTATGAGGGCAATTCCAGCAGGCCCAGGTGGACACCTCCCCAGGATCTGACGACCATCCGTTACATCGGTCCCGGGATCAACAAGGCCTTCCACCCCGTCGTGGGACCGGGCCGCAACGGCTCAGTGCAACTCTTCAACCAGCTCAAGGAGGCCTTTGGACTGACGGCGCAGTCCGACCTGCAATCCCTGACGATCCAATGCACCGACTGCCACAACAACAATTACTATGACCGGTTTACCGATCCCAGCGCCTTCGGCCCCAGCACCACGGGTAATGTTCCGCCGCCTCCGGAAGGCTCGCTCATCTCCGGCCCGTTGACCGAGTCGAGCCTCCGTTCGACGGACCGCGCGCCGCACTTCAACATTCCCTACTGGTCGAACGGGCAAACCGACCGGGTCGCCCAACCGATCGGCCCGCACGGCTCGCAATACATCCGGCTCCTCAGGGCCCGCTACAACACCGACATCGCCAACTCCAGCCGGAATTTCTTCAGTGACGGTTTCAGCCCCGATCACTTTAATAATTTTCTGCTCTGCTTCCAGTGCCATGACCGAAGGGCGTTTGATCCCAACTGGACAGGGGCCAACCCCGCCGACACCTCCATGACCAATTTTTTCGGGAATCCCGTGGCGCCGTTATCCGGGGGGGGAACGGCCTCCGACATCACCGCGCAAACCGACCAGCCTGGAAACACACCGTGGGATTTGAATCTTCATATGTACCATCTGGTCCGGACCGGCGCCTATTGCCACGAATGTCATTACAACGTCCACAGCAACGCCCAGGCGAGAAACACGATCTACGGAGACGGGACCGACTGCGTGATGCCCAGTTGCTCCGGCAACGCGGGTTTGCCGCCGGATGATGAAGACGGCATCACGGACGGGATCAGCGACACGCACCTGATCAACTTCTCCATCGGCGGCCCCACCACGCACACGGGTCATCAGCCGGTCACGGTCTCCAATGGCAGCATCCCCTGTATTCAAGAGCCCTTTGGCTCAAGCGGGGCCGTGAATGACCCCAACGCCTGTTTTGACTGGTATCAGCAATCTATTGAGGGTGTGACGGCGCCCTATCCGGTCTGGTATTACGACGGCGATTCGAGCGTATTCCAGAACAACGGTCTGAATGCGTTTCGGTGCAATCTCCGCTGCCACGGCGTGGTGATGGCGACTTGTTTTTACCGTCCGCTCTCCATCAGCGGCAGCACCGGGGAAAATGTCAGCCCGGGGGATTTCTGGTGCGCCGGCGGTCAGGCGCAGCGGGCGTCGCAAGACTCCGGCGCGTTGTAGGGAATGGCGGGCATGATCCGGACGCGGCGAACCGGCGGCGGGTGGCATGCCCTGCGGCGCCCGGCCACGCTGATCGCGGTGGTGATGACCGCCGTGACGTGCGGCGTCGCAGCTTGGGCCGCCGGTCCAAGGGAGGCGTCAGCCGACCAGTCTGGTCGATCGGCGCCTGCCGGTATGGTCCTGATTCCCGCTGGTCCCTTTACGATGGGCAGCGCGGCGAATGCGGCGCACATCGGGTTTCACGTGGGTGTGGACGAACTCCCCCTGCACGAGGTGGTCCTGCCGGCTTATTATCTTGATCGGAATGAGGTGACCAACGAGGAATACGCGAAGTTTTTACAAGCCTCCGGACGGCCGTTGCCGGCGGATCCGAAGGATCCCGATTATTACCGATGGGAGGGACCCACGCCACCGGCCGGTCAGGAGAAGTATCCGGTGATGTACGTCAGCTGGTACGACGCGCAGGCCTATTGTGAATGGGCGGGCAAGCGGCTGCCCACCGAGGAGGAATGGGAGAAGGCCGCGAGGGGGAACGACCAACGCCAGTGGCCGTGGGGCGACACGTTCGACGCCTCCAAGTGCAACAGCTTCGAAGCCGGGTTGAGATGGTCGGCGCCGGTCGGCAGTTTCCCGCAGGGGGACAGCCCCTACGGCATCCATGACATGTGCGGCAACGTGGCCGAATGGACGTCGTCGTGGTATGAACCCTATCCGGGCAATACGATCAAACGGTCGGCGTACGGTGAGCATTACAAAGTGGCCCGCGGTGGAGCGTGGGCGCTGCCGGCCGAACCGTGGTCGCGGGCGACCAATCGCAACCTGGCCCAGCCGCCATCCTATAAGCACCGCTCGTTGGGATTTCGGTGCGCGAAGGATGCGAAATGACGGGGTCTAGTAGCCAGGGGCCAGGGATCAGAATGAAAGAGAACACCGTAAAATTCTGGGCTCGCAATCTTCCTCTATTTTCCCTTGTTGGTCTTTTGTCGGCTTGTTCGCTCTTTACCCTGGACCCTGGACCCCGGACCCCAGCCCCCCCGACAGGCATGGTGTTCATTCCCGCGGGCGACTTTCTGATGGGCAGCAAGCCGTCCGATGGCGCGGTCGGCATTCAGGTCGGCGTCGACGAGCTGCCGCAGCAACGGGTCTATTTGAAGGCGTTTTTCATCGACAAGTATGAAGTGACGAATGCGCAATATTACGAGTACGTGAAATCCGGCCGGGGGTACGCGCCCGCGACATGGAATTATACGCAGCATCCGATGGGGAAACTCGGCAAGCGTTGGCCGATCGGCACACCGCCGCCCGGAGAGGAACACTATCCCGTCACCGACACCGATTGGTATGACGCCAGGGCCTACTGCACGTGGGCGGGCAAGCGGTTGCCCACCGAAGCCGAATGGGAGAAAGCCGCGCGCGGGACCGATGGACGTCGCTTTCCCTGGGGCGATGATGCGGATCCCCGCAAAGCGAATACGCTGGAATCCGGCGTGCGCTGGGCCCGGGCCGTCGGCAGCTATCCGGAGGATGTCAGTCCCTACGGCGTGTACGACATGATCGGCAACGTCGCCGAATGGGTGGACGACTGGTACCATCCCTATCCGGGCAGTACGCTCACACGGGGCGCATTCGGCCACTATCCGGTTCTGCGCGGAGGCTCCTGGGCCACACCGATTTACCCCTTCGCCCGCGTCGCCGCCAGACTGCCCTTTGAGCAACTGCCGCCCAAATCGCGCAGCGACCGCTGGCACACCGGATTCGATAAAGGGTTTCGGTGCGCGAAGGATGCGAACTGAAGAGGGCCGGCGCTCAGGATTCGGAAGCACGAAATCAGGGACGGCGTTTGGGACGCCCATGGACTGATCGATTGGCGTTGATGGGCGATTCAGATCGCGCACACGCTGCGTCGTGACCGCGCGAATGTCGCGCACGAATGGAAGATTGACGGGCCCGGGAAGCCGGGCCCGATTATTTTGCCTTCTTGCCTACGCTGCCCTGAGTGGAGCTGCCCGGGGCGGACGGAACCTGGGCGCCTTGAGTCTGGGCCGGGGGAGTCGGCGCAGCGCAGACCACCGTGATCGGCGTATCGTGATGCACCATGACGGTCAATTCATAGGCGCGGTGGTCCCGATCGGGCCGAAGCTGCGCGGGGCTGAGCGTGATGGAATCGACCGTCGCATTGACCATTCCCGTAAAGCCCCACCGGC
>DATJYI010000198.1:0-7306 GCA_035499635.1 Nitrospiria bacterium
CGCGACCATCAGGCCGTCGGCCGCCGCAATGATCGCCGGCAGGTCGGCCAGCGCCTCCATCTTTTCAATCTTGGCGATGACCGGCACACTCACGCCCCGCTCGGCGCAGACGGCGCGGACCGGCTCCAGATCGCGCGCGGAGCGCACGAACGACAGACCCACCAGATCGACGCCGTGCTCCAGGCCGAAGCGCAGGTCGGCTTCATCCTTCCTGGTGAAGGCGGGGAGCGAGAGGTGGGCGCCCGGCACATGCATGCCGGCGTGGCTGGAGAGGGTCCCTCCGCTGATGACTTCGCAGCGAATCTCCCCCCGTTCGATTGCGCGGACCGCGAGGGTGATGGCGCCGTCGGCGAGCAGAATTGTCTGGCCGATTTTCACCTCCTTCGTCAGCTCCGGATAGTTGACGCCGATCCGCCAGGCACCGGAGGAGGATTGGACGGGGGCCCCGCCCGTCGAAGCGTCCGGTTCCGGCGTCAGATCCAGGGTCGCGCCGGTCTTGAGAAGGAGCGGGTCGGGGTTGACCGCGCCGATCCGCAGCTTCGGCCCGGCGAGATCCTGCAGAATGGCGATCGGACGGCTCCGCTCTCCGGCGGTGGTGCGCAGGTCGGCGATGATCCGCGCGTGTTCCTCGTACGAACCGTGGGCAAAATTCAGACGGGCCACGTCCATTCCGGCGTCGATCAGTTCGCCCAGCCTTGCGGCCGTCCAGCAGGAGGGTCCGATCGTGCAGATGATTTTGGCTCGCCGCATGAGCGTCAGGCCACGAGCAGCAGATGCAGGTCCATGACGTTGGTGCGGGTCGGCCCGGTGATGATCAGATCGCCGAGCCGCTCGAACAGGCCGTAGGCGTCGTGGCGCGACAACGCGAGGACGGGATCCAGCCCCAGCGCCCGGCTGCGCGAGACGGTCGTCCCATCGGCAAACGCCCCGGCCGCGGCGGGCCGGCCCGGCGGGGCCACGCCGTCGTCACCGTCGGTGGCGAGGCTCATCACCAGCACGCGGTCGAGCCCCTGCAACGCGTGCGCGGCCGACAGCGCAAATTCCTGGTTGCGGCCGCCGTAGCCGGCTGCCGGCGCGGCGTCGGCCCCGCTCCGCAGGGTGACGGTTGTCTCTCCGCCGACCAGCAGGCAGGCCGGCGGCCTGATGGGTTGATGATGTCTGCTGACCGAGCGCCCGATGGCCGCCAGGCACTTGGCCGACTCTCGCGCCTCGCCCGTCAATGCGTCGGTCAGCGTCAGGGGATGAAAGCCCAGCCCTTTCGCCCGTTCGGCGGCGCGCTTGAGCGCCAGCCGGTTGGTCGCGATCAATTCATAGTGGCGGGGGAGGAGGGCGAACAGCGGATCGTCCGGCTTGGGAGTGTCTTGAAAGCGGCCGTCATGGCCCTCGCGCAGATGGAGGAGCACGGCCGGGGGCACGGCCTGCTCGAGACGGTGACGCGCCAGCACCGCCAGGGCGTCGGCATAGGTGGTCGGATCCGGCGCCGTGGGCCCCGACCCGATGACGTCGACCGAATCGCCGACGACGTCGGAGATGGCCAGCGTGATCAGCGTGGCCGGGCCGATCAGGCGGGACAATTGGCCGCCTTGAATCGCCGACAGATGCTTCCGGACGGCGTTCATGTCATGAATAGTCGCGCCGACGGCGAGGAGCAGATCGGTGGTCCGCCGCAGGTCGTCGAGCGTCAATCCGCCGGCGGGCGCGGTTAACAGGGCCGAGGCCCCGCCCGAGAGGAGAAAAAAGACCAGGTCCCGTTCGGTGCAGCCGTCGGCCAGCTTGAGCAATTCGGACGCGGCCTGCGCGCCGTCGTCATCAGGAATGGGATGGCCGGCTTCCCGAACGGTGATCTGTGCGAGCCTCAGGCCGCCGCCCCGCTTGGTGATCACGAGTCCGGCGGTCAGCGCCGACCCCAGCGTCCGCTCCATCTGGTCGGCCATCGGCGCGGCCGCCTTGCCCGCGCCGAAGACCAGCACGCGATCGAACCGGTCGAGATCGTATCGGCGGCCGGCGACGGCCATCCGGCGGCCGCGGCGTTGCACGGCGTCGCGGACCGCCCGGCGGGGGTCGACGGCGCGCAACGCGGCGCCGGCGATCTGGCGCGCGCATCGTCGCAGTGGGAGGCGGGGCATCGTCAACTGATTAGCACTCCGGGTCGGGGCGAGTCAAATCTGTCCGCGAGCGCGCATCCACGGGCCGCGGCGAAGACCGACCGCGCGGCGGTGAACCGGATCGGCGTGCCGCACTCCAACAATGCCATTGGCAAATTCAGGCCGTTCCGGTACAATACGGCGGGATTCATTGACGACTCTTGCGGAGGCGCACATGGAGCGGGATCGGATCACTCCTGAGGGGTACGACAAGGAAGAGGAGTTTTTTTATCGAAAAAATCTGGAGCTGATCGAGAAGGCCCGCAAAAAGCTCGATGCCGAGCGGTCGGCCACACAGCAACGCGAGCAGAGCAAGCCTCACTGGATGGTCTGTCCAAAATGCGGCGGCACGCTCCGGGAGATGACGGTCAAAGGCGTCAGGGTCGATCAGTGCGGCGGCTGCGGCGGTATTTTTCTGGACAGGGGGGAGCTGGATCTGCTGATGAGGCGAAGCTTGCCGACCGCCGTGACCGAAGGATTGAAAGACCTGTTGAAGCATATCGAACCGCTTTAACCGTGAAATCATTGCGGCCTGGTGTGTCCGATGGGGTGACGAAAGCGATCCGTTAGTCCGCGTTGGAGACGAGCGTCAGCACGCCCGTGTAGTTGTGCAGGTGGGTCACCTGGCCCAAGGGCGCAATTTCCGCGTAGGTGAAGAATCCGATCAGCGGGATGTCCCCCAGGTATTTCTTGATCAACGTCAGGTCGGTTCCCGACTCCCCGTAGAGCGAACTGCCCCGCCCGCAGCAATCGAAATAGAGCCCGAAGGCGGGCGACCGTCCGTGATGGATCTGCGAGAGCTCCCGGAGCATTTCCTCCATCGCAAGCTTCGTTTCGTCCGGCTGGCGGAGGGTGAAGGAGAAGATCTGCCCTTCCTGCACCTCGGTCGCGACGGCGATCGAGCCCTGCCGGGGATTGGCGCCGACGATGTTGCGGATCAGATACTCGCCGCGCTGCAGCCTCGTGTGTGAGGGATCGACCGGCAGGCCGACGAACAGCTGTGCGCCGACCTGCTCCGGCTCAATGTCGTGCTCCTTGATTAGTTGTTCGAATACTTCGAAGGCGGGCCGTCCGCCCAGTTCCATGACCACGTTGCCTTTGGAGCGGGTGACGGCCATCGATTCGCCGATCGGGTGGCACGCCTGCGACAGGCTGATCGTGGTGATGAACCGGCCCTCCATCATCACGCCCGACACCGCGTTGGGGGTGGCGTCCGCGCCGAAAAACTGATAGGTCTGCGACAGCGTGCCGTCCTCCGACGCGCCGCCGCCGATGATGGTGACCGGACCGGCCTCATGGTGGATCCCTCGAAACAGCAGCGTCGGCTGCATTGCAAAGGTGTCGGGGAAGACCATCAGGAGCGGCTGGCCGTGCTCCTTGCCGTTCTGCTCGGTGAGCGGGTCGATCGGTCCGGCGGTGTCGGACGGACCGGGGGGAACGGACGCGGCGGCCGCCGTTCTGCCCGATCGGCGCTCCGTGACGGTGCGCCCGGCGCCGGCCAAACTCGCGTTCTGGCCGTCGGCATGGCGGACGAGGCGCCCAATCGCCCGTCCGACCGCCTCGTTGCGGTCCTGAAGATGATGGAAGCAGAACGGCGTGAACCGCAGATCATCGGTGGCGATGGCCATGACGCCGATGGCCGGCGTCAGCTCCAGTTCGGCGTCCGTGGTGACGATGCCGTACGCGCTGCATCCGACGAGATGTTCGGTTTTGGTGATCTGTCGGATCGCATGAAGCAGGGCGGGATAGGCCGGCTGGTGGGCCGCGGTGGCGAAGACGAGGGCGAAATCGGCCCGCTTCTGACCCAGCCCGGCCATGGCCGTTTTGGCCGCTTCAACCGCGGCGTCGACCGATTCAGGGTTGGAGGAATGGCCCACCCCCGCGTGAATCATTGCCGCCTCTGTTCCCGTCGAATCACAATTTCATTGTACCATGTCCGCCGACGTTGTCGAGAGGGCCACGCGGTCATCATGATGTAGGGGCCTGTGCGGAATGAGCTGTCGGAATCCAGTCGCCTCACCGACTCGGCGGCGCGCACAACATGCAGCTCCTTCTTCGTCGCAGCGTGCGGGCATTTGATGAATTCCCCGAATGCCTTGCGTTCGGGTTGGCAATGCCCCCACGCCCCGAGCCGCCATTGTCTGCCCATCGGCATCACAGCGGTCTCTGTGATCCAGGCCCGTGCGGGATAAAATTCTCAGAACGATGCTCTTTTCGGGTTGGCGTTGCCTCCGCGCGTCGATTAAATGCGGGGGCCCGTGCGGAAGCGAAAATTGTACTCCGACGCCCCCGCGCCCCGGCCTTGCCGAACGAAAAGAGCGGAAGGTATACTGGACCATGACTCAACGCACTCGTCATCCGCGGCGATTTCTCTGGTGGTTCGCGGGGGGCGTGGCGATTCTGCTCGGCGCGTGGTGGCTGACCTTCCATCTGAGGGGGATCTTGATTTTCGGCTTGCGCGAGGACTACAGGCGGGCGGTGCCCTACCAGGCGGTGCCGGCCGGGCTGACCAGCCTGCGGGCCGAATCCTGCGGACAATGCCACCAGGCGATTTACGAGGAGTGGAAGGCGTCGATCCACGCGCACGCCTACGTCGATCCCTTTTTCCAGGCCTACTGGCGTAAGGATGAGCATATCTGGATCTGCCTGAACTGCCATTCCCCGCTCGAAAACCAGCAGCCCAAGCTGATCAAGGGCATTGTTGATGACAATGCGGAACGGCCGATCACCGAGCCGAATCCCCGCTATGACGCCGACTATCAGCAGGAGGGGATCACCTGCGCCACCTGCCACGTGCGCGACGGCGTGATCCTCGGGCCGTACAATGACGCCGTCGCGCCCCATCCCACGCGATACGATCCGCGCTTCCGGTCGACCGAGATCTGCTACACCTGCCACCAGGTCAAGTCGGGGCCGCTGCAATTTTACAACGGCGGGCCCTGCGCGACTTTCTTCGAATTCGAAGGTGGCCCTTACGCAAAGCGCGGCTACATCTGCCAGACCTGCCATATGCCGGAAATCGAGCGGCCGATTGCCGTGGGCGGCCCCGTCCGGAAGGGACGCCAGCATTTGTGGCACGGCGGCCACAGCCCCGAGATGATCCAACGGGCCCTGCAGGCGAAATTGATTCCACCCGCGTCAGCGGTCGGCTCCGGAGACGAAGCGCGCTTCGTCCTAAAGGTGACCAACGGCGGCGCGGGCCATTCGATTCCGACGGGCGATCCGGACCGTTATTTTCAGGTGGAGCTGGAGGTGCAGGATGCGAATGGTGCGGTGATCAGCCGCGAGTCCCACATGATCAGCCGCTGGATCATCTGGCGGCCGGTCATTCTGGAGGTGTTTCAGAACCGCATCCCGCCGCTCCAGAGCCGGAACTATTACCTCAACTACCGGATGCCCGATCCGGCGCGTGCGGCGGGGATGACGGTCCACGCGAAAGTGACATATCATATTATGACCGAGCGGGCCTACGAGCGGTTGCAGACCAAATTCGGCTTGACCGAAGAGGTGCCGCACGTCTTCACGATCTATGAGCAGACGCTGCCGCTGACAGCGCACGGCCCGTCGCCGGTCATCCGGTCGGCGCGGGCCCTGCCGGCCGGCGCGCCGATTCCCGTCAACTCGTGCGGCGGGGAGCCGGACATGACCGCACATGAGGGACTGTCGTGAGCGATCTGTTCATCTCGACGGAAGCGCTGGCCTCCGAGCTCGGCCGGCCGGGGCTGGTGCTCCTCGACACCCGGCCGATGATGGGATTTCTCATCGGCCACATCCCCGGCGCAATGAATATAGATTGGAAAGCGTTCAGTGATCAACGGGCGCCGTCAAAAGGCATCCTCCATCCGGATTTGTCGGTGCTGGAGCAGAAAATCGGCGCGCTGGGGATCGCGAACGGAAGCCGTGTGGTCTGTTACGCCGATCCGGTCGGCGGGTATGGAGAGGATGGGCGGCTCTACTGGATGCTGCGCTACCTCGGCCACACGGACGTGGCTCTCCTCGACGGCGGCTGGACCAAATGGCAGGCTGAGAAGCGGCCGGTCGAACGGGGGCCGGCCAAAACGCCTCAACCGGCTCATTTTACCGCCGCACCCCGGCCGGAGCTGTTGATCGGTCGCGAGGAGCTCACACAGCGCCTGGCCTCGCGCGCCGGCCTGGCGATCATCGATGCGCGCAGCCCGGGGGAGTATAAAGGGCAGGGGATGGGGGGGCGGGGCGGCCATGTGCCCGGCGCAGTGAACATTCCCTGGAACGGCTTTTACAATTCTGACGGGTCGATCAAACCGCCGGAGGCGATCACCGAAGCCCTCAGACAGCACGGGGTGGACGGCAAACAGGAGTATGTGGTCTACTGCGCCGGCGGCGTCCGCAGCGCGTGGCTGTTTGCGCTCATGACGCGGGCGGGCATCACGAACCTCAGGAACTACGCCGGGTCCTGGTCGGATTGGAGTAGTGACCCTTCGACGCCTATAGAGAAATAGACGGGCTGTTTGGAGCATATCGCAGAGCCAAATAACCAATGGGGGGTATCGGGGGGAGATAACGTCTCCCCCCGATTTTAAATAGTCGGATTGGTCGAGTGATCCCTCAGCGCCCATAGAGAATTAGATCATTGGATCAGAGACTCAGCAGCCTCAAATAATTAATGGGGGTTGACAGGGGGAGATAGCGTCTCCCTCTGACTTTAATTAATCTGATTGGATCAGCGATCCGAGTGCGCCGATTGAGAAATAAATTCATCTGGATTAGTGAAGAATGGGCGGATAAGAACAGCAGAAACGGAGTAGGGAGGCAAAGGCGAATTAGAGATAAATAAGGAGACAGTGGAATAAGTGTGATGATGAAACAAAGGACGATCAGATAAGATGTAAAATATTTATTCTGACCTGTCAGCACTGCCTGATCAAATCGGAATCACCATTACACCTTACGAAGAGTGAACTTTCGAATATTTGACAATTGTTGATGACAGAATAAACGTGTCAATTCTAATCATACATTCTACTCCAGTACCGTTACGGTACCACTGCTGACGTCGTAATACGCAGCGGCAACCTTCAGCTTGTTTTCTTTGACCAACCCTGCAATGACGGTCGATGCTTCGCGCAGCAGGGCCGCCTGAATCCTGGCGTTGGCCTTGGTCGCGGCCTCAAGGTTGGGTCCCG
>DATJYI010000199.1:0-5495 GCA_035499635.1 Nitrospiria bacterium
TTCGATCGCCCGTATGCCCGCGCCGAAGGGTGCCTGCTCGTTGATCAGGAGGGGCGTGAGTATCTTGACATGCTGAGCGGGTGGGGTGTTTTCAACATCGGTCGGAATCATCCCTCCGCCATCAAGGTCATCGCCGATCTATTGACGCTGCAGCCGGCCAATCTCGTCCAAATGGACGCGCCGCTGCTGGCCGGCCTCTTGGCCGAAGCACTGGTCCGCCGCGCGCCGCCGGGGCTGGAGGCGGTTCATTTCACCAATTCGGGGACCGAGACGACGGAAGCGGCGTTGAAATTCGCCCGCTACGCCACTCGGCGGTCGCGCCTGCTCTCCTGCCGCAACGGCTATCACGGCCTCACCTACGGCTCGCTGTCGCTGATGGGATCGAATTTCTTCCGGGAGGGTTTTGGCCCTTTCCTCCCCGATTGTCAGACGGTGCCGTTCAATGACCTCGGCGCGCTGGAGCGGGAGCTGGAGCGGGGTGACGTGGCCGCCTTCATTACCGAACCGATCCAGGGCAACGGCGTGATCATTCCACATGCCGAGTATTTATCAGAAGCGAAGCGGTTGTGCGAACGGCACGGTGCCCTGCTGATCGTGGATGAAATCCAGACCGGTCTGGGCCGGACGGGCACGCTTTTCGCCTGCGAGCAATGGGGGGTGTCGCCTGATCTGCTGCTCGTTTCGAAATCGCTCAGCGCGGGACTGGTTCCGGTCGGGGCGGTGTTGATGCGGCCCGCCGTGCAGCGGGCGGTCTATCACAGGATGGACCGCTGTGTGATCAATTCAGCCACCTTTGCCGAGAACAGCTTGGCCATGGCGGCCGGCCTGGCGACGCTGCAGGTGATCGATGACGAACAACTGGTCCGGCGGTCCGCCCAGATGGGCGCGCGGCTGCTGGACAAACTGGCGGCGCTGAAAGCGCAATCGGATCTCATCGCCGATGTACGGGGGCTGGGGTTGATGGTCGCCATCGAATTCGGAGAACCCCGCTCGCTCGGGCCGCGGATGGGCTGGAAGGCGGTGACCGCCGTCAGATCCGGTCTTTTCACTCAGATGCTGGTCATGTCGCTGTTCAGCGACCACAGGATCTTCACGGAGGTGGCCGGCGCTGATATGGAAGTGATCAAGCTGATCCCGCCGCTGGTCATCAGCGAAGCCGAAGTGGACCGCTTTGTTGACGCGCTAGCCGCCGTGCTGCGTGAAGCGGCGCATTTTCCCGGCGGGATCTGGAATGCGGGAATGAGGCTGGTCAAGCAGGCGATGACGGCGTAATGAGAGACAGGGTCAAGGGTCAGGGGGCAAGGGTGACGGCAAGAATGCCGGAGTAAATGACGGTTATTCTTGACCCTTGCCCCCTGACCCATGACCCTTAAAGTTTGATGGAATTGTTCCGGCTGTTCTTCTCCACTGTTGTACTCCGTCCCTACGTCTTCGCCTTTCTGGCTCTCTATCTGGCCGCCGCCGGCCGCAGCATGGGGTGGTCACGGACGGCCCTGTTCACCGGGTTGACGTGGTGCCTGGCGTTTCTGGCCGAATACAGCTCCGTCAGGATCGGCATTCCCTTCGGGCCCTATGTCTATCTGGAAAACACGCAGGGCAGGGAACTGTATCTCTCCAATGTTCCCTTCATGGATTCGCTGTCCTTCACCTTTCTGGCCTATGTGAGCTACGCGCTTGCGCTCGCCCTCTGCCTGCCGATTCGTCGCTCCGCGCACGGCGGGTTCCGCCTGATCGATCTGGCCCGGGTTCGCGACTCGTGGGGCGTCTGGCTGCTGTCGGTCTGTCTGTTTGTCTGGATCGATGTGGTCATCGATCCGGCGGCCGTGCGGGGGGAACGCTGGTTTCTGGGCAAGATTTTTTACTATCCGAACGGCGGCCTCTACTTTGGCGTGCCCGTGTCGAACTTTATCGGCTGGGGCGTGGTGGGCGGGGCGGCGATCGGTCTATTTCAATGGTGCGACCGCCGCTTCTGGTCCGATCGGCCGATCCGGCCGCTGCTGATCGCCGCCGGGTTGTACTATCTCATCCTCGGATTCAACTTGGCCGTGACGTTTTGGATCGACGAGCCGCTGCTGGGCATGGTGGGCCTGCTGATCCATCTGCCGGTGCTGTTGATGGTGGTGGTGCGGATGGGACTGGCCGAGCGCGCGGATTAGCAGGCCAGTGAGAAAGTCGATTGTGGGGGCTCGCGTCGCGGCTTTTGATGTGGGGGCCTGTGCGGAATCGAAACCCCGTCCTCCAATGCCCCCACTCCCCTGAGCCTCCCCCTCACGCTCGCGTTGCTCGCTGTACAACCGCCTTCTGATGCAGCGATCTGCGTCGAATCGGAGATGAGAGGAATGTTCGATTCTCGGGACAAGTCCGGTCGTTCGGAATCCTCAGGTACAACACGATACGCTCCGGTTCCTCGCTTCCTGCGGTCTTGCACCTGCCTGCCGGTAGGCAAGGTTGGAGCTTTTTGAACGGCCTGCCACCAGAAACGTGCTACACGCTTGAGACTCGTTGGTAAAAATGGTGTCGGAGTAACAGCCCATTCACTTGATGTTGTAGCTCGATTTGGTTGTGCGTTCCGCCTAGCCGCCGGAATTGACCGGCTCATGGGTTGTCTGCTTGGCCCGTTCCTTGAGCAGCAGGTCGATTTCGTCCATCAGGGTCTGGATCGCCGTCTCCATCGGGATTTTTCGCACGATCTCGCCGTGGCGAAACAGCAGTCCCACCCCTTTGCCGCCGCCGGCGATGCCAATGTCGGCTTCCTTCCCTTCGCCGATGCCGTTGACCACGCAGCCCAGGACCGAGACGGTGATCGGCTCCCGCACGTGGGCGAGCTTTCGTTCCAGCTCGTTGGCGACCTTGATCACGTCGAATTCAACCCGGCCGCAGGTGGGGCAGGCGATGACGTTGATGCCGCGGTGGCGCAACTCCAGCGCTTTCAGAATCTCGTAGGCGACTTTGACCTCCTCGGTCGAATCGGCGGCCAGCGAGACGCGCAGCGTGTCGCCGATGCCCTCGGCCAGAAGCATGCCGAGGCCGACCGACGACTTGATCGCGCCGGTCGTGGCCGTTCCCGCCTCCGTGATCCCGAGATGGATCGGGTAGTCGCTCTGCCTGGCGAACTGCCGGTTGGCATCCACCGCCATTTTGACGTGCGAGGCTTTGAGCGACACTTTGATCTCATGAAAATCGAGATCCTCCAAAATCCGGATATGGCGCATGGCGGATTCGACCATGCCTTCGGCTGTCGGGTAGCCGTGCTGCTCCACGATGTCCCGTTCCAATGAGCCGGCGTTCACCCCGATCCGGATCGGAATACGGCGCTCCTTGGCCATGGCGACGACCCGCTCCACGCGCGACCGGCCGCCGATGTTGCCGGGGTTGATCCGCAGGCAGTCGACGCCGGCCTCCATCGCCTTCAGGGCGAGGCGGTAGTCAAAGTGGATGTCGGCGATCAACGGGAGACGGATCTGGCGTTTGATCTCGGGCAGCGCGTCGGCGGCCGCCGGCGTGTTGACGGTCACGCGGACCACTTCACACCCGACCTCCTCCAGCGCGTGAATTTCACTGACCGTGGCGTCGATCTTGTCCGTGTCGGTGGTGGTCATCGACTGGACCACGATGGGCGCGTCGCCGCCGATCTTGACGGGGCCGACGCTGATCTGTCTGGTGGCGCGGCGGGTGATCTGCATCTGTTACCGGGACAGTTGGTGTTGCACCGGTTTGGGCGCGGCGCCGAGCAGTTCGCGGGTCGCCCGCGCGATGCCGTCGGCGTCAAGGCCGTGGTGCTGGCGGAGCAGGGCCTGCGGACCCTGATCGGGAAACTCATCGCCGATGCCGACGCAGCGGATTTTCAGCCCGCCCAGCAACCCTTCCGCGGCCAGCAGCTCCAGCACGGCGCTGCCGAAGCCCGCCTGCAGGACGTGCTCCTCCGCGGTGACCAGCCATTTGCAGCGGGCGGCGAGCGAGCAGATCAGGTCACGGTCGAGCGGTTTGACGAAGCGCGCGTTGACGACGCCGGCCGAGATGCCCTCGGCGGCCAGCTGCTCGGCCGCCTCCAGCGCCGGCGCCACGCGGCTGCCCAGCGCCAAAATCATGACATCGTCGCCGTTGCGCACGATTTCCCCCTTCCCGATTTTAAGCGAGCGGGGTTCGGCATCGAGCGGCACACCCAGCCCGCCGCCCCGGGGATACCGCACGGCGATCGGTCCGGCATGGTCAACGGCCGTCTTGATCATGTGCTGCAGCTCGTTTTCGTCCTTGGGCGCCATGATCACCATGTTGGGGATGTGGCGCAGGAAGGCGAGATCGAAAATGCCGTGATGCGTGGTGCCGTCCTCTGCAACGATCCCGGCGCGGTCGATGCAAAAGGCGACGGGCAGGTTTTGGATGCAGACGTCGTGCAGGATTTGATCGAATCCCCGCTGCAGGAAGGTGGCGTACATGGCGACGACCGGCTTGCAGCCCTGCGCGGCAAGGCCCGCGGCGAAGGTGACGGCATGCTGCTCGGCGATCCCGACGTCATAGACGCGGTCCGGGAATTCTTCGGCGACGCCGGACAGGCCGGTGCCTCCAGGCATGGCGGCGGTGACGCCAACAACCTTCGGGTTTTCATGCGCGAGACGGATCAACGTCCGCGTGAAGATGCTGGTGTAGGAGGGGACCGTGCTGGTCTGGCGCGGTTTTCCCGTTTCCCTGAAGAACGCCGGCGCGCTGTGGAAGAACACGGGATCGCGTTCCGCCGGTTCGTACCCCAGTCCCTTTTTGGTGATGACGTGCAGGAAGACCGGCCCCTTGAGTTTCTTGAGATTCTCCAGCGTCGGGAGCAGATGATCGAATCGGTGGCCGTCAATCGGCCCGACATAGAGAAAGCCGAGCTCTTCGAAGAGCAACGCGGAGCTGATCAGCCCTTTGGCCGATTCTTCGGCGACCTTGGCGGCCCTGAGCACCGACTCTCCGATGCCCGGAATCGCTTTCAAAATCAGTTTGGCGTCCTCCCTGAGCGTGGTGTAGATCGGCCCGGTCAGCAGGCGGCTCAAATAGGAGGAGATGGCGCCGACGTTTTTGGAAATTGACATTTCATTATCGTTGAGGATCAGCAAAAAATCCTTTTGTAGCGCGCCGGCCTGATTGAGGCCTTCGTATGTCATGCCGGACGTCAGCGCCCCGTCGCCCACCACGCACATCACCTTGTAATCCCTGCGGCTCAGTTCGCGGGCCGCGACGAAACCGACCGCCGCCGAGACACCGGTGCCGGCATGACCCGCGTTGAACACGTCGTACGGGCTTTCCTCCCGCTTGGCGAAGCCGCTGACCCCGCCCCATTGCCGCAGCGTGTGAAAATTGTCCTGCCGGCCGGTGACCAATTTGTGCGCGTAGGTCTGGTTGCTGGTGTCCCAGACAATTTTGTCGTAAGGGGTGTTGAACAGATAGTGGAGCGCCAGTGTGAGCTCGACCACGCCGAGATTGGATGACAGATGGCCGCTGTTGGTGGCCACCACGTC
>DATJYI010000200.1:0-7747 GCA_035499635.1 Nitrospiria bacterium
ATTTCGGCGCGATGGTCTGCACGGCCAAGCGGCCGCTCTGTCCGGTCTGCCCGATGAAGCCACTGTGCAAATCATATCCACTCATCAAGGCGGGCACGGCGGCGCGCCGCCGTAGTGGACGCCGCAATGGCCGGGCGAACGGCCGCTGACCCGCTGGTGGTCGCCGCGGCGATCATCGAGCGGGAAGGGCGCTACCTGATCGCGCAGCGGCGTCGCGATTCGATGCATGGCGGGCAGTGGGAATTTCCCGGCGGCAAACGCGAAGCGGGCGAGACGGTCGAAGAGTGCCTGCGGCGGGAGGTGCGCGAAGAGCTGGGCGTGGAGGTGGCGGTCAGGGGGTTGGAGCGGGTGATCCGGCATGTGTATGACTATGGATGGGTGGAGCTGCATTTTTTCCGGTGCGCATTGACGAAGGGCGAACCCCAGACTCTTGGCTGCCAGGCGATTCGCTGGGTGCTTCCCGCCGAACTGGCCGAGTTTACGTTTCCGCCGGCAAACCGGCCGCTGATTGAAACGCTCGTAGACAAGGGATCGACATGACCGGTCTATCTCCCGAACGGGCCGTCGAACGGGCGGGCCCAATGTTGGGCGCGCACATGTCCATTGCCGGCGGCGTCGATCAGGCGATTGACCGGGGGCGTGCGATCGGCTGCGACGTCATCCAGATCTTCACCAAATCGTCCCGTCAGTGGGCGGCCAAGCCGTATCCCGCCGAGGAGGTCGCCGCATTTCGGCGCAAACAGCGCGAGTCGCCGATTCGGACGGTAGTCGCGCATGATTCCTACCTGCTCAACCTGGGCGCGCCGGTCGAATCGCTCAGAAGCAAATCGGTGGCCGCGTTCATCGACGAGTTGCAGCGGTGCGAAGCGTTGGGGATCCCCTATTTGATCGCCCACCCCGGCGCGCACGTCGGCTCGGGCGAGGCCGCGGGCATCAGAACGATTGCGCGCTCGCTCGACGAGGCACTCCGAGCGACGACGGGAATGGCCGTGCAGATCGCGCTGGAAATCACGGCCGGCCAGGGCAGCACGCTGGGCCACCGGTTCGAACAGATCAGGCAGATTATCGACTTGACGCGGGAGAGCGGTCGCCTGCGGGTCTGCTTTGATACGCAGCACGCGTTTGCCGCCGGGTACGACCTGCGCACCAACGAGGGATACGACCGGACGTTCACCGAGTTTGATGAGGCGATCGGACTCGACCGGCTGGTCGCGTTCCATCTGAACGATTCCAAAAAGGAGCTCGGTTGCCGGGTCGACCGGCATGAAGAAATCGGAAAGGGACGACTCGGATTGGACTGCTTCCGCCGCCTGATGAATGATCGTCGATTCTGGGGACGCCCCATGTGTCTGGAGACCCCCAAGAGCGAGGATTGCCATGAGGATGTCGAGGCGCTGAAACTGCTCCGGGAGATGGTGCGCCCCTAGCCTGTCTGCGGTACCGGCATCATATAATAGGACTATGTTCGACCGATCCGTCGTCGTGCACTACCACGAACTGGCCTTAAAGGGCCGGAACCGGCCCCGTTTTCTGGCGAGGCTGACGGCAAATCTCCGCCGAGCCACGAAAGGGCTCAACGTGGCGGCCATTTGCGCGCTGCCGGGCCGGGTGGTGCTTGATCTGGGCGAAGGCGCCGACGGTGAAGCGGTCGGAAGACGGGTGGCGGAAGTGTTCGGCGTGGCCAATTATTCACTCTGCCGCCGGGAGGCGACGACGCTGGAAGCGCTCAAGACGTCCGTGGCGGATGCGATCGCCGGTCAGACGTTCGGAACCTTCAGGATCAGCGCACGGCGCGGCGACAAAACCTACCCCATGACATCAATGGAGCTCAATGAAGCGCTGGGGCGCCACGTCCAGTCGTTGCGTCCGGTCCGGGTCGATCTCAACAAGCCGGAGCTGACAATCCATGTGGAAGTGCTGGAACGGGAGGCGCTGGTCTACACCGGCAAGCGGCCTGGCCCGGGCGGCTTGCCGGTCGGTGTCAGCGGGAAGGTGGCGGTGCTGCTCTCCGGCGGGATCGATTCGCCCGTGGCGGCCTGTCGTATGATGCAACGCGGCTGCCGCGTGAGTTTCGTGCATTTTCACAGCCATCCGTTTCTGAGCCGGGCCTCGCAGGAAAAGGCGGTTGAACTGGCCCAGCAACTGGCCCGCTATCAAGGCGCGTCGCGGCTGTACCTGGTCGCCTTCGGCGAATTGCAGCGGCAGGTGGTGCTCGGCGCACCGGCGCCGTTGCGGGTGGTGCTCTATCGTCGACTGATGATGCGGATCGCTGCGGAACTGGCCGGCCGGGAGCGGGCCGGTGCGCTGGTCACCGGCGAGAGCCTCGGCCAGGTGGCGTCCCAAACGCTTGAGAATTTGAAGGTGGTCGATGAGGCGGCGCCGTTGCTGGTGCTCCGGCCGCTGATCGGGATGGACAAGCAGGAGATCATCGACCAGGCCAAACGGATCGGCACGTACGAGATTTCAATCCTTCCGGATCAGGACTGCTGTCAGCTCTTTGTGCCGAAGCACCCGGCGACGAAAACGACGCTCGAGCAGGTCCGGCGGGCCGAGCGCGCCCTGCCGATTGAGACGATGGTCAAGGAGGCGGTTGCGGCCGCCGCGTCGCAGCGGGTCGAGGCGGGTTGACAGAGTGGGGGACGGATCGTAGAGTGGAAAAGAAGGGGGCGTAACCGTCTGTTTGAAGGAGGCGCTCATGGAACGTCATTTCGGACAAATCAGTGTCATTTTTGCGATCAGCGCAGGTCTCTGGGTTGTGATCGGAATGGCCGCCCCAGTCCAGGCTGGGGTCGACGTCAACATCAACATCGGCGCGCCACCCGTGGTTGTGGCGCCACCACCCCCGGTGGTCGTGGCACCACCTCCTCCTGTCGAAGTCGAGATGGCACCGGAGATGATCTATCTGCCGGAAGCGGGCGTGTACGTGGCCGTCGGCATCCCGTTTGACCTCTATTTTGTCAGCGGCCGTTACTATTATTTCCACGGAGGCAGCTGGTACTGGGGGAGAGGTTACGGCGGCCCCTGGACGCACGTGGTCTATAGATCACTGCCGCCGGGGCTGCAGCGATATAAAATGGAGCACTTGCGGCAGTATCGCGAGCGGGAATACAAGGCTTACAAAGCGCAGGGACCGAGATTCAACGGCAAGCACTTCGTCGCGGTGGAGGGGCACAGACCGAATGAGAATCACCACATGAATGGGCACGACCAGGGCAGGCATAACGGACGGTAGAGAGCATGCGGATTCCCTTGCGGCCCCGACCGGTGTGCTGTTCATGCCGCCGATCAGTAGTTGAGCAGGATGGTGTCAGGGAGAAATCCCAAGCGATATTTAATTCAGAGGGAGAGGCGCTTCGACTCGGCCATGGCCGTGGGCCATGCGCCGGCTCAGATTCCGCTCGTGGTGAACTCTCGCGGTGAACCGCCTTCGCAGGCAAAGCCTGCGAAGCTGCAGTCATCTCCCCCTGAGGACCCCCATCGCCATACGCACGTACTCGTGGATGATTATTAGTAGTTTAACAGTATAGAATCAGGGAGAAAACCTAAGCGACGCAAGAGTTCTGTGTTCTCCCGGATCATCTCCGGCATGCCCACCAGCATGGCGACCGTTTCCTTGGCCGACGGTCCCACCCGCGCGACCTGCTGCTGGACCAAGCCGATGTGGCTGTGCCAGGGCTGGTCAGCCGGGTCGGTGACGGTGAGGAACGTTTCCACGCCCCATTCGCTCCAATCGCGGAGCTCGTCGTGAAAGCAGAGATGCCTGGGCGTCAGCACGCCGTAAAAGCACATGATTCGGCCGAATCGGTCGCGGTCCTTGGCGGCGGCGCGAATCACGGAGCGAAGCGGAGCGATGCCGGTGCCGACGCCGATCAGCAGCAGGTTTTTTCCCCGGTGCGGTTCGAGCGGGAAGCCCTTGCCCTGCGGGCCGGACACCTCCACGTCAGCCCCAATCTCCATCTCGCAGAGGGTCGCTGAGATCCCCTGCCCCCTCCGGATCAAGAGATCGAAATAGTCGCCCTCGCCCGGCGCCGAGGCAATGGCGAAATAACCGGGTTTGTGTCCGGCCCTGGTGATGACGAGGAACTGGCCCGGGATGAAGTCAAAATTCGGCGAGGGCTCGCCGGCGACCGGCTCCAGCCGCACGTACCGCAGTTCCACGTCCTCCGGCGCGGCCTGACGCCGGCTTTCGGTGATCCGCATTCTCATGATGGCTGGCCGGCGTGGGCGCGTTTGGCCGACAATGTCTGTCGAATCCGCTCGGCGCTCCGTGTGTTGAGCACGTCGTCGCGGGTCAGCCAGCCCTTCCGGGCGATGCCCACCCCGTACCGGAGATCGCCGAGCCCCTCGGCGGTGTGGGCGTCCGGATTGATGCTGACGATGACGCCGCGATCGCGGGCATCTTTGCAAAACCGCCAGTCCAAGTCAAGCCGGTGGGGGTTGGCGTTCAGCTCGATCGCGACGGCATGACGCCGCGCGGTGTCGAGCACCCGGCTCAGATCGAGCAAATAGCTCTCGCGCGACAATAATAACCGGCCGGTCGGATGGCCGAGGATCGTGACGGCCGGGTGGCTGATCGCCCTGACCACGCGGTCGGTCATCTCCGCCTCGGTCATCCCGAACTTGCTGTGCACCGATGCGATGACGAAATCGAACCGGTCGAGCACGTCGTCCGGATAATCGAGCGAGCCGTCTGGCAGGATGTCCGCCTCGATGCCTTTGAAGAGCATGATGCCGGGGTGGCGTCGCTGCGCTTCGTCGATCGCCGCCTGCTGAGCCCGGACCCGTTCGATCGACAGGCCGTTGGCGTAGCGGGCCGACCGGCTGTGATCGGAGATGCCGAGGTACCGGTAGCCGAGCGCCTCTGCCGCTGTCACCATCCTCTCCAGCGAATCGTGTCCGTCGCTTTCGGTCGTGTGAACGTGAAACGCGCCCTGGAGATCCCCCTCGACGATCAGGCGGGGCAGCTGCCGGGCCCGCGCCGCCTCGATCTCGCCGAGATTTTCCCGGAGTTCAGGCGGAATCTCCTCCATTCCCAGCGCGTCGAAAATATCGGCTTCGGTCGCGCAGGGAATCAGCTCCTCACCGCGGAAGAGGCCGTATTCATTCATTTTCAGCCCCTGTGACTTGGCCAGGCCCCTGAGCGCCGTGTTGTGCTCCTTGCTGCCGGTGAAATGGTGGAGCGCATAGGGGAATTCCAGGTCGCTGACGACGCGGAGGTCGGCCTGCATTCCGTCGGCGAGCCGGATGCTGCTTTTGGATGCTCCATGCGCAATGATTTCGGCGACCTGCGGCAGCGCGACAAATCGGGCCATCACTTCGACTGGCGCGTCGGAGCTGATCAGCAGATCGATGTCCTTGACGGTCTCATTCCGCCGCCGCAGACTGCCGGCGACGCTGATCCGACGCACGGCCGGTACCGCCCGCAATTGAGCGATCAACGTGTCGGCCGCGGCCGTGGCATCCGAAACGAGGAACCGTCCCTGGTGACGTTTGAGCAGGCGGATGCCGTCGAGAATTTTGGCCTGGCTTTTCTCCCCGAATCCGTCGAGCGCAAGCAGCCGATTCTCGAGACAGGCGTATTCGAGCTCGCCGAGTGAGCGGATGCCGAGCGTTTGATAGAGCAGCCGGACCTTTTTGGGCCCCAGACCGGGGATTTTCAACAGCTCGAAGATGGTGGCGGGAAATTCCCGGCGGAGTTCGTCGTAGTAGGGAAGCCGGCCGGTGGTGACCAACTCGGTGATCTTGTCGGAGAGGGCGGAACCGAGGCCTTTGTGTTCGTGCAGCCGCCCTTCCCGTACCAAGTCGGCCAGCTCGTCGCCCAGTCCGTCAACGATCCGGGCGCCCTGCTGATAGGCGCGTATTTTGAACGGGTTGTCCCCCTTCAATTCCAGCAGCGTGGCGATGTCGGACAGGATCGTGCTGACCTCGCGTGCCTTCATGGCGGAGAAATTGTAACAGAACCCGGCGAAGGGAGTAAACGGCCGTTCGTCGACGACAACTGGCGGCGCGGCGGTTCCATCTCGGCTTGACATGACCGGGAGGCTTGCGTATAGTGGCCGTGCGTTTTCGGGCGCCCATACATCAAGACGGGGGGAGGACCGACGCGCGCAAATCCTTCCATACTCATTCCGGGTGCATCCGGAGGCTGAAGTGGCGAGACCGCGATTGCTGGGCATCGTCATGGCGGGCGGCAAGGGGGAACGGCTCTATCCGCTGACCCGCGAACGGAGCAAGCCGTCCGTGCCCTTCGGCGCCCGGTACCGGATTGTTGATTTTGTCCTGAGCAACCTCACCAATTCCGGCGTGTACTCCGTCTATGTCCTCGTGCAGTACAAAGCCCAGTCGCTGATCGAGCACGTGCGGTCGGCCTGGCGGGTCGGCGGCCGGATCAAGGATCATTTTGTGACGGTGGTCCCGCCTCAGATGCGCTGGGGGGAGAGCTGGTACCAGGGGACGGCGGACGCGGTCTACCAGAATCTGAACCTGATCGAGGATTTTCATCCCGACCTCGTGGCAATTTTCGGCGCCGATCACATCTACCGAATGGACATCAACCAGATGGTCGCGCATCATTTGGACCGCCGTGCCGACGCCACCGTGGCGGCCCTGCCGGTGCCGATTCAGGAGGCGGGCGGCTTCGGCATCATTGAATCGGACCAGACGGGACGAATTGCCGGTTTTCAGGAGAAGCCCGCGCAGCCCACGCCGATGCCGACCGATCCGACGCGGGCCTATTCTTCAATGGGCAACTACCTGTTCAACCGCGAACTGCTGGTCGACGCGCTGGTGGAGGACGCCCGGCAGGGCGGCGAGCACGATTTCGGCAAGACGATCCTGCCTGAGCTCTGCCGGTCGGCGCACATCACCGCCTACAATTTTCTGGACAATCGCGTGCCGGGGATCCAGCCGTACGAGGAGCCCGGATACTGGCGGGACGTCGGCAACATCGCGGCCTATTGGCGGGCCCACATGGATTTGCTGGGCCCGACGCCCCCGTTAGATCTGCGTAACCATCAATGGCCGATTCTGGGCGACACCTATGAGGGGCCGTCAGCCCGGATCATCGACGGGACGGTCCGCGACTCGATTCTCGGCGCCGGCACGGTGATTCACGGCAGCCGCGTGACCCGTTCGATTCTTGGCCGCGGCGTGACCGTGCACGCTGACGCGGAGGTGGAGGAATCGATCGTGATGGATTTTACCGAGGTCGGCAAGGGATGCAGATTGCGGCGGACGATCGTCGACCGCTACAACACGCTGCAGCCGGGCGCCGAGATAGGCTTTGACCGTCGGCAGGACGCCCTGAGCTACAAAGTTGACGCCTCCGGGATCGTCGTCGTGCCGCGCGGGCAGACCCACTGGCCGTCCAAGCGGGAATGAGCGGCGCCCGTCGTTTTGCCGTCGGGGTTGATCTCGGCGGCACCATGATCAAAGCCCTGGCGGTTGATGACAGTGGTCGCGTAGTCGCCCGCGCTGCCCATCCGACTGAGGTCCACGCGGGTCAGGCGCGGGTGGTGCGCAATCTCGCCGAGGTGGTGCGGGAATTAACCGCCCAACTGGGATCGATGATCCCGGCCGGTGCGCCGACCGGAGCCGAAACGGTCAAACCGATAGGTGTGGGCGTGCCAGGCGTGCTGGATGTCGATCGGGGACTGGTGATCTCCTCACCCAATTTCCCCGGTTGGGAGGGCTTTCCGCTGCGGGATCGTTTGGAGGCGGTGATCGGCCGGCCGGTGGTGATCGAAAA
>DATJYI010000201.1:0-5733 GCA_035499635.1 Nitrospiria bacterium
ATGAACGCGCTCGCCGATTGCGGCGATCTCTTTTTTGCCGTATTGAGCAACCGGCTTGCTCTCCCCCGATGCCGCCAGCCACTTTTCGGCCAGCCGCCGGGTTAATCGCTCGCCGATCAGCGTTTTCAGCTCCGCCTTGGGCCGCTCCGTCTGCCACCGCGCGATGGAGTCTGACAGATCGCACTCCGGCAGCAGATTGATCGTGATCGGATCGCCCGGCTCCCAATAATTTGAAATTTGCAAGATAGCGGGACCGCTCAACCCCGTGTGGGTGAAGAGCATCGCGTCTCGAAAGCGCTGGTCACGGCAGGAGACGACGGCGTCGGCGGAGGTGCCGGACAACCCCTCGATCTCTTTCAAATCCTTGGTATTGAGCGTCAGGGAGACCAGACCCGGCCGGCATGGCCGGACTTTGAGGCCGAATTGTTTAGCCACGCGATAGCCGAAGTCGGTCGCGCCCATTTTCGGAATGGATAGCCCTCCGGTAGCGATCACCAGCGATTCGGCCTCATAGGTCCCCAGGCTGGACTGGAGAGTAAAGGTTCGCGTTCCTCCGACGTCCACTCGTTTGTCGATGTTCGCCACGCGGCAGCGGGTCTGGATCTTCACCCCGCCAGCCCGGCATTCGGCCAGCAGGAGATTCACGATGGCGGTCGATTTGCCATCACAGAAGAGCTGGCCGAGTTTTTTCTCGTGATAGGGAATCCCGTGTTGTTCCACCAACGCGATGAAGTCCTGCGGGCTATACCGATTCAACGCGGATTTGCAGAAATGGGGATTGGCGGAGAGGAAGTTCGCGGCATCCACCGAGAGATTGGTAAAGTTGCAGCGGCCGCCGCCGGAGATCAGGATTTTCTTCCCGACCCGGTCGGCATGCTCCAGCACCAACACGCGGCGGCCCCGCTGGCCCGCGGTCAACGCGCACATCAGCCCGGCCGCGCCCCCGCCGATGACGATGACGTGATATTGCTCGGTTGGATGCATGAAGTGGATATGCGGAGAAGCAGAGATTGGAGAATGGAGGGTTGAGAGTGGATTGTCAACTGAGCAGCCGAGGGAACAGCCGCTCCTCTTCAAAGCCGACATGCTCCTTCGACCATCGGATCAGGCGGGCGCCATCTTCCCGGCGCTGTTCGAACGATGCGTCGGACGGGTGCTCCAGCAGCCACTCATGGAGATGACAGGCCTCGCTGAGTATCGCCTCGTCTTGGATTTCCAGCATCTTGATCTGCCAATGGTCGGCCTTCGGCAGCCGCTTCTGGAGGGCGGGGAACAACTCCGTTACTTCCAGTCGACCGTGGGCGGTCAGCAGCTCGATGAATTGTTCAAGCAGTTGCCTGAGTCGCGCACGGTCGGGTGGACGAGCAGACTTGGGCTGCAGGATCATCTCCAACTCCCCGGTCATGGCCAGGAGCCGACGGTGCTCCTCCGTCAGCAGGTTCACCAGTCGTTTCATCGGTTCGGTCACGGACCCTCCGCAGTAAGGCAGAGAATGGAAGGTGGATCGTCATCGACTCTCTATTCTCCATTCTTCACATTATCCCACTCCCCGGCTCGGGGATCAAACAATGGTCACACATATCCCCCGTAAATTGTCAATAGTCAATCGGGGCAGAAGGTGGAGAATGGGGAATAATACTGCTTCAAAAGAGTGAACGTAGAAATTAGAGAGTGGATGAGTCCATCTACTTTCTAATCTCCACGCTCCAATCTCACTCTTTGCCATTCTTTACCGCACCAGCGTATAATCCCGCCCCATGCCCCGACCGCTCCAGCGCTGCCCCTGGCCCTCGGATGACCCGCTCATGCTCGCCTATCACGATAACGAGTGGGGCAGGCCGCTCCATGACGACCGGAAAATCTTTGAATTCCTGATTCTGGAGATTTTTCAGGCCGGCCTGTCGTGGCGGACGGTACTCCACAAGCGGGAAAATTTCCGCAAGGCCTTCTCTGGGTTCGATTACCGCAAGGTCGCCCGCTTTACGAATCGAGACGTCTCCCGTTTACTCAAGGACGCCGGGATCATTCGCAACCGGATGAAGATCGAGGCCGCCGTCACCAATGCGCAGCGCTTCCTCGAGGTCCGGAAGGAATTCGGCACCTTCTCGCGCTATATGTGGTCGAGGGTCAATGGCCGAGCGATCTCACACCGGATCAGGACACTCAAGGACTACCCGTCTTCTTGCAACGAGGCGGCGGCTTGGGCAAAGGATCTCAAACAGCGCGGCTTCAAATTCCTCGGCCCGACGGTCGTCTACGCCCACATGCAGGCGGTGGGGATGGTGAACGATCACGCGGTGAATTGCTTTAGAAGGAAGAAAAACTAAAACTGAAATTAGAGAGTAGAGATTGGATTACCTGATCGCATCTCTACCCTCTACTCTCAAACCTCGAATCTCGAATTTCCAATCTCACTCTTTGCCGCCTTACGCCCCCCTTCCCCAAGGCAGTGTCCGGACTGCAAAGTCCGCCCGTCCACGCAACAGATGAAAGATAAACGAACCAAAACAGAGCCGCCCGACGCTTAACGCAAGAACGGCAATCGCAAAGAAGCCCTCAAGGAAATAAGCCGGAATGGTCCAGCCCAGCGCGAGACAAGTGCCGATCAAGACGGCGAACGTCCCCGCCATCCCTTGCGAGAACCGTCGGGGCGCCGGCGCGGGATTCAGGCGGAAATTCCCGCCGGCCGCATGATAGAGCGCATCATAGGGATTCAACCGGGGGAAGAGCGCCCCCAACCAGAGCGAGACGGAGAGCGCGAAAAAGATCCATGACAACTGGAACAGGATTCCCAGAATAAGGATGAGCGCCACAATCTTTGGCTGAACTGTCAGCGCGGAGAACTGCGTCGGACAGCTTTCCTGACGGGGTTCCTCAAATCCCTGCTGAAGAATGAAATTGCGTTTCGAATCAGCGTCCATTATGCCCCTCCCCGGCTGGGGTCACTTTATCACTTCCATCTGGTACGGACAAGACGCGTCGCGAGAGTCGTGTATCCAATCGACACCTAGACAACATCGTCGCCTCAGGAGAACACCAAACCTTGCTATTGAACGAGCGGTGAGTGTAGAGTAGGCACCTTCCCTGGAGGTCCATCCCATGTGGCCGCGCATCGCCGCCGCCCTATTCCTTCTGTTCTTTGCTCTTCCAGGTTTCGCCGCCGATCACGCGGCTCCGGTGGCCAAGGCGTCGTTGCCCGCGCAGCTTGTGGACGATTTTGCCGCATTGAACGGCCACCAACCCGGTGTGCGTGTCAACCACGCGAAGGGCGTCGTCGTCGAAGGCACGTTTACACCGAGCGCATCGGCAGCAACCGTGAGCACGGCCGCGCATTTTCAGAAACAGGAAGCCGCCATCCCCGTCACGATCCGCTTCTCCGACGGATCGGGGATCCCGACCGTGCCCGACACCAACGCGATTCCGCGCGGCATGGCGATCAAATTCACGCTTCCGAACGGCGCCAAGACGGACATCGTGGCCCTGTCCTATAATGGTTTTCCAGCGGCCACGGCGGAGGAGTTCGACCAGTTTCTTCGGGCAATCGCGGCGAGCGGGCCCAAAGCCCGCAAACCCACCCCGCTCGATTCGTTCCTGGACGCGCATCCGGCCGCGAAGACATTCGTAACCGCCCCCAAGCCGCCCCCTGTCAGTTTCGGAACTCTCGCCTATTTCGGCGTCAATGCGTTCAAATTTACGAACGCGAAAGGGGCCGTCACGTACGGGCGGTATCAGCTCTTGCCTGTCGCCGGGACACAAATTCTGTCTCCTCAGCAACTGGCAAGGAAGAGCCCCGACTACCTGATCAATGAAATCGGCCCGCGGCTCCGCAAAGGCCCCGTCAAGTTTGCCCTCTATCTGCAGGTGGCGGAACCTGGCGACAAGGTCGACGACCCCTCAGTGGCATGGCCGAAAAGCCGGAAGATGATCACGCTGGGCACGATCACCATTACCACGCCCACGACGGAAAGTCATACGGCGGACACGCTGCTTTTTCTGCCGGGCGTCGTGACGACCGGCATCGAACCGGCCGATCCGATGATCGCCGTGCGGTCGGCGGCCTACCCGATTTCATTCGCCCGACGAATGACGCCACAATGATCTGATCGCTTCGAAAGGAGTCCAGCCATGACCAAGGCGGCAACCGGAACGAAGATCGAAATCACCAAGGATGGGCCGTACATTGTGACGGGCGGAATTGCCCTCGCCTCGCAGACGATCGGCGTGAACGACGAAGGCGAATCGGTGAAATGGGTGGAGGGGAAGGCCTATCCGCATCAGGAGAGCTATGCACTCTGCCGCTGCGGGCAGTCCAGGTCAAAGCCTTTTTGCGACGGCTCGCACGCGACAGCCGGCTTCGACGGGACGGAAACGGCCGACCGATCCCCCTACCTGAAACAGGCGGAGATGATCGAGGGGCCCGTGATGAATCTAACCGACGTCGAAGGGCTTTGCGCCTTCGGCCGCTTCTGTGATCCAAACGGACGGGTCTGGAACATGGTGTCGGAGACGGATGATGCTGAAGTGCGGGCGAACTTCATCCGGCAGGTGGGCGATTGTCCCGCCGGACGGCTGGTCGCCTGGGACAACAAAACCGGCAAGGCGGTCGAGCCACATCTGGAGCCGTCGATCGGCCTGGTCGAGGATCCGCAACGGGAATGCAGCGGGCCGATTTGGGTGCGGGGCGGCATTCGGATCGTCGGCGCCGACGGCGAGGCCTATGAGATCCGCAACCGCGTCACATTGTGCCGGTGCGGACAGTCGCAGAACAAACCCTTCTGCGACGGGACGCACGCGGCGATCCATTTCAAAGCGACGTAACGGATCGCGTTCCGGTCCCCATTTCTTTTTTCCAGTAGCCAATTGCGGTACAATAACCCTGCTTAGGTGGACTGCCGGACCAGGTCAGGTTCGACCATGACGCCATACCGGATTATCATTTCGCTCTGCTGCGCCGTCGCATTCTGCTCTGTGCTCTTCTCCCCACCCTTCGCGATGGCATTGGATGACATCGACGCCACGATCAGGAATCTCCAGAATCCCGACCCGGTGGTCCGCCGGTCGGCGGTGAGAGAATTGGCCTCGCAGCACGACCCCCGCGTCGTGGCACCGCTGAACGCGGCCTTAGATGATCCCGATGATCAAGTCAGAACGCTGGCCAAATCGGCGTTGGAAAATCTGGCAACGAACGAGCCTCACACGAAGGACTTCCAGACGGCTGGCTCGATTCAATCGACGGCCACAATCTCCCCAGACGGCGTCCAGCGGGCGACGATCATCGTGGACAGTTACTCCTTCAAACCAGATCACCTGATCGTGACACGGGGCACACCGGTGGAGCTGACGCTCACGAGCGTGACATGGCTGGTGCCCCACAACTTCGTGATCAACGATCCGGAATCCGGGCTGAAAATCAATCAGGAGGTGCCGTCGGGAAAGAGCGTGACCATCCGCTTTACGCCTGAACAGACGGGACGATTCAAGTTCTTCTGCGATAAGAAGCTGCTTTTTTTCCCCAGCCATGAGGAAAAGGGGATGACGGGCACGCTGGAGGTCCGTGGGTAGCCTCTGAGGTGTCCATGACGACGCTTTGGAAAGTGCTGATCGGCATCGCAATCGCGCTGGCGCTCTTTCTGGCCGGAGGGGTGTGGTGGCTGTCCCGTTCGCTCGGCCCGCTGGTGGCGTCGGCGGTCCGCACCCACGGCCCCGAGATCACCGGCGTCAGTGTCCGGCTCG
>DATJYI010000202.1:0-4406 GCA_035499635.1 Nitrospiria bacterium
ATCCGGTTGTGGTGCTCGAAGCGGATTGGAAACGTCCCGGAGGAGTGGGGCGGGTTGGGCACCGTGAGCAGCAGATTGCCCACCCCGTTCTGGTAGAGCTGCGCGTTGTGCAGGATGGGATCCTTGTTGGTCATGGTGAAGGTGCCGTTGTTTTGCACAATGCTGACAAACGGAAGAAATTCACAATTCTTCGCCACCAGGTTGGTCACGATGAGGGGGAACGGCTTCCCTTTGCCGACGCCCTGCACGGCCACCACCACATCTTTCATCCCGTGGTCAGGCGCCACCGCGAACTCGCTGATGTGCACGTTGCCGCGGCCGTCGGAGATCGCGGTATTCTTCCCGCAAAAGGTCCCGAAAGGATAGAGCGCCAGCGGGAAAATCCTCGGTTCCGGAACAGGCCCTTCCAATGTCACCTTCCCGGTCAGGACTCCACCGTTCGTGACGGCAGCCTCCTCGTACCCAAAGGCGCGGGACCCGGCGACCGGTCCCATGCCGATCCAGATGACAAGCCCCATGCCGATGAACCAAAGCTGTTTTGATAGTGTTCGTCTCATGACCACCTCTCGCCTTTGCGTGTCATTCCGTTATTCCTCGCTGAAGAAGAAGGTCGCCTTCACGTCTTGGATTTCCATCAGGCGGACGACCTTCTCCAACGCGGCGTGGATTCCCTTCACCTCCCGCCGCGAGAGGCTTTCCAGCCCGTGCAACAGCTTGCCTTGGGCGGCTTCCGGCGCGCGTTGTACCACCCGCTTCCCCTCCTTGGTCAGGCTGATCTTCACCACACGCCGGTCGCTTGGCGCTCTTGCGCGCTCCACATACCCCTTCTCTTCCAGCCGGTCCACCACGCCGGAAACGGTGCTGATGTGCAGGTACATCCGCCCGCTCAACTCCCCCATGGAGAGCCGGCCTTCCCGATAGATGACCCGCAGCGCCCACAGTTGCGGCCCGGTCACGCCGTATTCCTTCAAGACCTGCTCCGAATAGAGCTGGATGGCCTTGAAGATCCGCCGCAGTGACTGCATGATCTGGGCGATGTCGGCGGCTTTGGCTCTCGGGTTCACGCGCAATATTTTGTATACAAAATAACGTACACATTATAACCCGCGATCGACCCAACGTTCAATGGGGTCCTGCCGTGGCCGGCGTCCATCCGTCCCGTCGCTGCCTCGTCGGTCCAATCAATGATCCTCCGCAGGCTTGACTGCACGGCCTTCTCCCCGTATGCTGGGGTACGATGGTCGAACTGAAGCACGTCGAAAGGCCTGTCGACCTCGACGCTGAATCTCCCGCTCCGCCCCGACCGCTCAGCCGGCCGCGGCACCCCGTCCTTCAGCACAGGATCATCGTCGAGCAGGGAACGCTCCTGCTCAGCATCTTCAAATGGACGGGACTGGCGGCGATGGTCGGCGTGCTGGTCGGCGGCTCGACCGGCGTCTTTTTGCTCTCATTAGGGGCGGCGATCGACCTCACCAGCCGCCTCCCCTACTTTTTTCTTCTGCTTCCTCTGGCGCTGTTTCTCAGCGGCGTCATGATCCACCGTTTTGCTCCCGAGGCGCGGGGACACGGAACGGAAATGGTCATCTGGGCCGTACACCGAAAGGACGGGCAAATCGATCCGCGAGTGGTGCCCGTCAAGCTTCTGGCCACGATTCTGACGATCGCGTTCGGCGGATCCGCCGGTAAAGAGGGGCCCTGCGCCCAGATCGGAGCCGGGCTGGCGGCGGCCGTCTCAAATCTGATCCGGCTCTCCCCGCATGACCGGAAAAAACTGGTGATCTGCGGAATCGCCGCGGGTTTCTCCGGCGTGTTCGGCACGCCGGTGGCCGGCGCGCTCTTCGCCGTGGAAGTCCTCGTGCTGGGACAGTTGTTGTATGACGTCCTCTATCCCTCGTTCGTCGCCGGGATCATCGGCTACCACGTGACCAACCTGATGGGCGTGACCTATTTTCATCATCCCATCACGCTGGTTCCGGTGCTCACCGGACTGGTGTTTCTCAAAGTGCTGCTGGCCGGATTGTTCTTCGGCGGCATCGCCCTGATCCTGATCCTCCTCATTCAGGCGATTGTCACGTTCGTGGCGCGCTGGAACGTCGGGATTTTCTGGAAAAGCCTCGCGGGCGGGGGATTCTTGGCGGGGCTGGCCTTCCTCGTCGGCACGGATTATCTGGGTCTGGGACTCTCGGGAATCGAGCAGGCGGTGGAGGGCAAAGGGCTCCCGATTGGATCTTTTTTATGGAAAAGTCTGGCGACCGCTGTCACGCTGGGCACCGGGAGCGGGGGCATCATCACGCCGATCTTTTTTATCGGTGCGGCGGCGGGCGATCTCTGGGGCCGTATCATGGGGATGGATCGGGGCACCTTCGCGGCGCTCGGCATGATCGCGGTTCTGGCCGGGGCGGCGAACACGCCGATCGCCGCCTCCGTGATGGCGATTGAGTTGTTCGGCCCGGCGCTTGCACCTTATGCCGCGGTGGCGTGCGTCGCCAGCTTTCTCATCACGGGCCATCGCAGCGTCTATCCCAGCCAGGTCATCGGCATGGCCAAGAGCGAGTCATTGCAGATCGGCGCGCAGACGGAGATCGGTCAGATCGATCAGGTGCAGCGGATCGGACGGCCGGGAAAACTGGTCTCAATCCTGGAAGACTTCTACCGGCGTCTTCGAAAATAAGTGTGAGCCGACTTCGGGAACGCCCGCTTCGCCCATGTCATCCCTGAGCGTCGAATCGGCGTCGGGGAGAAGGCGGAGGCCGCCCGGATGGCAGCCGCGTGGAGGCGGCAGTTCGTCAGGTCTATATCGAAGAGCCGGACAGTCCTTGGCCCTGGAAAATGCCGTGCTGGGCGGTGATCTCCCGGAACAGCTGCCGCTTCTTGATATGGTGGCGCTCCTGCGAGCTCAACAGCTCATTCAGGGTCCGAACCGCGTCGAGCACGTGCTCGCCCTTGTTGAGCATGACGCATTCGGAGCGCTGCCCCATGGCCGCGTCGGTGATCTCGGCGCGCGCCGGCAGTCCGCTCTTCGCCAGCGTTTCCAGCACCTGGGTCGCCCAGATGACGGGCACGTGCGCGGCTTCGCACAGACAGAGGATATCCTCCTGCACCAGCGCCAGCCGCTCAAATCCGACCTCGACCGCCAGATCGCCTCGGGCGATCATCACGCCGAACTTGGGCAGGGCGAGCCCGGCGAGCAGCAATTGCGCCAGCCGGTGGCTCGCCTCCCGCGTTTCGATTTTGATCACGATGCCCATGTCGGCGTGGCCCAGTGTCCGCAGCTCGTCGCACAGGTCGGCGAGATCCTGCGGCCGATGGACGAAGGAAAGGCCCACCGCGCTCGCATGCTTGACGACAAACGCCAGGTCGCTCCGGTCCTGGGCCGTGAGCGCCGGCAGATCGATCTCTGAATCGGGAAAGTTCAGCCCCTTTTCAGACCGGATGCGCGCGGGTATTCCCCGGGGCGAGATGATCTCCAGTTCTAGGCCGTCGTCGAGGCACGCCCGGACCACCGCCGCGATTTTGCCGTCGTCGATGAAGACCCGGTGGCCGGGTTTTACATGTGCCAGAATCTCCGGCAGTGTGCAACTGATCCCGGCCGATTGACCGTCGCGCGCGGCATGGCCGGGGCGCGCGGGATCGCGATAGAGGCGCAGCGTTTCCCCCGCCTGCACCCGGAGATCGACCGGCTGGGACCACGCCTTTGTGGAAAATCTTTTAATCGCAGCTTCGACGTCATTGCCGGAGATCGTGCTCACCTTTGCGGCGCTGCGGCTGGCCGCGCCCTATCTGGCCGTGGCCAACCTCTTCGGGAACAATTTGTCCAATATGACTATCCTTGCCCTCGTTGACCTTGCATACATCCGGGGCCCCTTGTTGTTCCACGTTACCCGAATCATTTCTATTCCGCCGTCATGGCCCTGATGATGACCGGCATCGCGATCACCAGCCTGATGGATGAAACGCAGAAAAAGCGCTGGGCCTCCATCACCTGGGACAACGCTACTCTGCTGCTTCTGTATTTGCTGAACAGCTTTCTGCTGTTTTTGGCGGCAACGTCATAATTATGTTTGTAAACGATAACAGCATGTTGTGAAGCATCGGAATGGCCAGCGTCAGACGGCCATCTTCAACTTAGGGTGACGCTGAGATGAAACTGATCATCGATTACCAAGGTACTCGAAGTATGCTTTTTTGCTGATCTGACTGATTTCTATGGTTTTTTCGTCTCGCTCCACAAATCCCTCCCTCTAGGAACTGTGAGACAGTGCCCTCCGAATAACGGTCTTGGAACGGGTACCAGCATCCGCATATGATGGACCCAAGTCATGGCCTTGATCGAAAAAATCTATTGACTCTTTTCCAGCTTTTAGTTACACTACGCGCTGAAATTCAAGGCAAATTTGACGCATTGC
>DATJYI010000203.1:0-5554 GCA_035499635.1 Nitrospiria bacterium
GACGGCAACCCAAGAACCAGGGAGTCCAAACGGTATTTGCCGGAGTTCTTCGCCCGTCACGGGATCGAAGTCATCTCCTCGCTTCCCTATTATCAGGAATACTTCACCGACAAACAGCGCGGACGGGGCGTCTTCAACAAAAGCATTGAGAGCCTCAAGTTGCTCAACGCCCAGGGGTACGGGCAGGAGGGCGGCCCGCTGGTGCTGGACCTGGTCTACAACCCCGTCGGCGCCTTTCTGCCCGCCGCGCAGGCAAGCCTCGAGGCCGACTTCAAACGAGAGTTGTGGAAGCAATTCGGCATCCGCTTCAACCGCCTCTACACCATCACCAATATGCCCATCCACCGCTTCCGCGATCAGCTCGAACGGCTCGGCGCCTATGAGGAGTACATGACCAAGCTGGTCAACGCCTTCAACCCGTCGGCGGCGTTCGGCGTGATGTGCCGGTCGATGATCAGTGTCGGCTACGACGGCGCGCTCTACGACTGCGACTTCAACCAGATGCTGGAGATGCCGATCGAGCATGGAAAGCCCATGACGGTGTTTGACTTTGATCACGACGCCCTGATCAAGCGGCGAATCCGCTTCGCCTCCCACTGCTTCGGCTGCACGGCGGGCGCCGGCAGCAGCTGCGGAGGGGAGATCATCCACGAGTGACCCGAAACTCTCACGACCCGACGATGGTGTCCACCGCCGACTGCCCGTTTTGCAAGATCATCGGCGACGCCTCCGCACGCGGCGTGGTGTTGAACGACGACGTCTCTCTGGCATTTCTGGATCACCGCCCGCTGCTGCGGGGCCACTGCCTGCTTGTGCCGAAGCAGCACGTCGCCACGTTCCATGATCTCCCCGCCGGCCTGATCGGCCCGCTCTTCACCAACGCGCAGCTGCTCGCCAGGGCCGTCGAGCGTGGATTGCAGGCGGACGGCACCTTCCTCGCCGTCAACACGCGGATCAGCCAGAGCGTGCCCCACCTGCACATTCATATTGTGCCGCGCTGGAGGAAGGACGGCCTGTTCTCGAACATCCTGATCTGGCGGCGCCGGCCCTATAAGAGCGAGCAGGCCATGGCGGACGTCAGGAAGGTGATTCAATCCGCAGTCGATGATCTGCGGGCCGAAGGCTCGCAATCTGCTCACTAAGCAGAACAAGCCCCGTCCCGGCATACCGGAACGGGGCTTGAGGAAATCGGACGTTAGACCTACTTGTTCGGCTGCGGCGTGATCCGCAGATAGGGTTTGATCGTCTTGAAGCCTTTCGGAAACTTTTTCTTGGCCTCTTCGTCAGTCACTGATGTGGCGATGATGCAATCCTGCCCCGGTTTCCAGTCGGCCGGCGTGGCGACGCTGTATTGCGCCGACAGTTGCAATGAATCAATCACCCGCAGGATCTCGTCGAAATTGCGCCCCGCCGACGCCGGATAGGTCAGGGTCAGCTTCACCTTCTTGTCCGGCCCGATGATGAAGACCGACCGGACGGTCAGATTGTCCAGCGCGTTGGGGTGGATCATGTCGTACAGGGTGGCCACTTTCTTATCCGGATCGGCGATGATCGGATACTCGACGGTCGTCTTCTGTGTCTCGTTGATGTCCTTGACCCAGCCCTTGTGATCGTCGATCTTGTCGACGCTGAGCGCAAAGACTTTGACGCCCCGCTTGTCGAATTCCTTTTTCAATGACGCCACCCGACCCAGTTCGGTCGTGCAGACCGGGGTGTAATCCTTCGGGTGGGAAAAGAGGACCGCCCAGCTCCCTTCGATCGCCTTGTGGAACTGGATCGTGCCGTGAGTGGACTCCGCGGTAAAATCTGGTGCAAGATCACCCAATCGAATGGCCATGACAGGCTCCTTTCCGTCGGTTCGGTGAAGGGGGAAAGTCTATCAACTCCCCTCGCGCGGAGTCAATGCTCCGTGTGCGGGGCGCTACAGGCGGTGCGGCATGCCAGGGGCCGACGGCCCCAGCAGCGTCAACGAATAGGTCGACGGCACGAACAGCGCGGCCGCCAGCCGACGCAATTGCGACGGGGTGACCGCGTCCATGGCACGCAGCCCCTCCTCAATCGTTGTCACCCGTCCGAGGTAGAACAGCTCACGTGCCAGCCGGCTCATCCGGGCGTGCGGATGCTCCAGGCCGAGCAGCACGGTGCCGCGTACTTGTTCCTTGGCCTGATGGAGTTCCCGCCTGCCCACGCCGGCGCGGGCGAGCGCGCGCAATTCCCGTTCGATCAGCTTCACCACCCTGGCGCCGGCCGATGGCTGACAGGCCGCGTAAATCGAGGTCGTCCCCGTGTCGGCAAAGCTATGCTGGGACGAATAGACGGTATAGGCCAGGCCGCGCCGTTCCCTCACCTCCTGAAAGAGCCGCGAACTGACGCTGCCGCCGAGGATCGTGTTGAGCAGATAGCCGGCATAGCGATCGGGATGATGCTGCGGCAGGCCCGGCGCGCTCAGACAGCAATGCAACTGGGCCAGCGACCGCCTGATGAACCGGACACCGTGGCGTGCCGGCGGCGCCTCAGCCGGGCGCCCGCTCGCAGGTTGAGACCGCCACCGGCCGAAGGTCCGGTCGAGCTGACGGAGCAGCGGCCTCCATTGCAGGCGTCCGGCCGCGGCGATGATCATGTTCGAGGGCCGGTAATGCTCCCGCCAGAACCGCACCACCTGGCGTCGCGACAAGCGGCCGACCGAGAGCGCGGTGCCCTGCACGGGCCGGCCCAGCGGATGGCGTCCCCACAGCTGCCTCGCGTGCAGATCGTGCACCATCTCCTCCGGATTGTCATCGACCATCCGGATCTCTTCGATGACAACCTGCCGTTCCCTGTCGACATCGCGGGCCGTCAGTCCCGGATGGAGCACCAGGTCGCCCAGCAGGTCGACGGCGTGGGACAGATGATCGCCCAGCACGGTGGTGTAGAACGCGGTCTGTTCGCGTGTGGTGAAGGCGTTGAGCTCGCCGCCGAGCCGGTCGATTTCCTCGGAAATGTCGCGGGCGCTGCGGCGCGTCGTGCCTTTGAAGCAGAGGTGCTCAAGAAAATGGGCCAGCCCGGCTTCCTCCGCCTGCTCGTGGCGGGACCCCACCTGGCACCAGACGCCGATGGCAACGGACTGCGACTCGGGCATCGGCTCCGCCAGGACCTGGAGGCCGTTGGCGAGCCGCCCGTAGCGGTAGGGCCGTGGCATGACGGTCAACCGCCGACCGATTCTTTCTTGGCCTCGTCGGCCGGCAGAGCGTCCTTGCGGCTCAGCCGGATTTTGCCCTGCTTGTCCACCTCCAGCACCTTGACCTGCACTTCGTCCCCTTCCTTCAGGATGTCGGTGACCGCCTTGACGCGATAGGACGCCAGCTGTGAGATGTGCACCAGCCCGTCGGTGTTGGGGCCGAGCTGGACGATCGCCCCGAATTCCATGATCCGCCGGACCCGGCCGGTGTAGATTTTCCCGACCTCGACCTCCTGCGTCGTCTGCTGGATCATCTCAATCGCCTGCCGGGCCGCGCCTTCGTCCGTCGAGGCGATGCTGACCAGCCCGTCGTCGGCCACGTCGATCTTCACCCCGGTCTTTTCAATGATGGCCCGGATGTTCTTGCCGCCGGGACCGATCAGGCCGCCGATCTTCTCGGGCCGGATGCGGATGTTGACGATGCGCGGTGCGTAGGTCGACAATTCCTTGCGGGGCGTCGAGAGCGCCTCCTCCATTTTTTTGATGATAAACAGCCGCCCCTCGCGCGCTTGCTGCAACGCCTGTTTCAACAACTCACTCGTGATCCCGCCGATCTTCATATCCATCTGCAGGGCGGTAATGCCTTGTCTCGTCCCGGTCACCTTGAAGTCCATGTCGCCCAGATGATCCTCCAGTCCGAGGATGTCGGACAGAACGGCGACACGATCCCCCTCCTTGATCAGCCCCATCGCGATGCCGCCGACGGGTTCGCTGATCGGCACCCCGGCGTCCATCAGCGCCAGCGTGCCGGCGCAGACCGTCGCCATGGAGGAGGACCCGTTCGATTCAAGAATGTCCGACACCAGACGAACCGTATAGGGAAATTTTTCCTTGCTCGGCATCACGGCCTTGAGCGCGCGTTCCGCCAGCGCGCCGTGCCCGATTTCCCGTCGCCCCGGACCCCGCAGCGGACGTGCTTCGCCCACGCTGAACGGGGGAAAGTTGTAATGGAGCATGAACGACTTGGTCGATTCGCCTTCAAGCGCGTCGATGCGCTGTTCATCCTCGCCGGTGCCCAGCGTGACGACCGACAGGCTCTGCGTCTCCCCCCGGGTAAACAGGGCGGAGCCGTGTGTTCGCGGGAGCAGCCCGACCTCGCAGGTGATCGGCCGGATGTCGGCCGGTCCGCGACCATCGGCCCGCTTCTTTTCCTGCAGGACGATCTCGCGCATCCGCTTGCGCTCGAGATCATGAAAAATTGACGCGATCTTGCGCTGTTGTTCGGCGTCGTCGGGCGCCAGGACGGTTTGCACCCCGGCCAGGATCTCATCCAGTTTCGCCTGCCGCTCCAATTTCTGTGCGATGCGCAACGCCTCGGCGATCCGGGTCTCCGCCGCGGCGGAGACCTGTTCTGCAAGCGCCGTGTCGGTCACGGCCAGTGAAACCTGCCGTTTGGGCTTGCCGATCAGGAACGACAGCTCCTTCTCCAGATCAATCACCTGCCGGACCTGTTGGTGGGCCAGCTCGAGCGCGGCCAACATGACCTCTTCCGACAGCCCTCTCGCCTCTCCCTCCACCATGATGATGGCGTCCTTGGTGCCGGCGACAACCAGGTCGAGTTCGCTCCGTTCCAATTGCGTCGGTGTCGGATTCACGACCAGCTGGCCGTCGATCCGGCCGATCCGCACCGCGCCGATGGGGTCCGTGAACGGCACATCGGAGACCAGCAGCGCCGTCGACGCGCCGATCATGCCGAGAATATCCGGACTGCAGGCGGGATCCAACGACAGCACAGAGGAGATGATCTGTGTCTCATAGTAAAAGCCGTCGGGGAAGAGCGGCCGCAGCGGACGGTCGATCAACCGGCTGACCAGCGTCTCCTTCTCCGTGGGGCGTCCTTCTCGTTTGAAAAATCCGCCGGGAATGCGACCCGCGGCATAGAACCGTTCCTTGTAATCGACCGTCAGCGGCAGAAAATCAATTCCCGGCCTGATGGTCTTGGCCGTGACCACCGTCGTCAACACCATGGTGTCGCCCATCTGGACGACGACCGCGCCGTCGGCCTGTTTTGCCATTTTGCCGCTTTCCAGCGTCAACGGCCGGCCCGCCCAATTCATATCCACTCGTTGTCCCATAGTCTTCTTATCCCCTGCTGTCATCACGTGTGTGTGTTCTCTCCGTTTTGATGAGCTACTTTCTCAATCCAAGCTTCTGTACCAACGCCTGGTAACGGGCCGCATCGGTACGTTTGACATAGTCGAGCAGCCGCCGCCGTTCGTTGACCATATGGATCAACCCCCGCCGGGAATGATGGTCCTTTTTGTGCTGGTCGAAATGCGTCGACAATTCATTAATCCGATGCGTCAACGCCGCCACCTGCACGTCGGCTGAACCCGT
>DATJYI010000204.1:0-11487 GCA_035499635.1 Nitrospiria bacterium
ATCAACAGATCGCCCGTCCCGTGGCCGTTCAAATGCGGTACGCCCTGCCCCTTCAACCGGAAGAGTTGGCCGTGTTGGGTGCCCGGCGGAATTTTCAGCGTCGTCGTCCCCTTGAGTGCCGGCGCCTCGACCTTGCCGCCGAGGATCGCCGTGATGAAGGGGAGGGGAAGATCGTGGATCAGATCGTCCTCATGCCGGCTGAACTGCGGATGGTCCTCCACGGTGAGGATCACATAGAGATCACCGGGCCGACCGCCATGCTCCCCGGGGCCGCCTTCGCCGCTCAGCCGCAGCCGGGCGCCGCTGTCCACGCCCGGTGGGATCTTCAAATTCAAAGTCCGCTCCTGCTTGACCAAGCGGTCGCCGTTGCAGGCCAGGCAACGTTCGGTGATCACTCGCCCTTCCCCGTGGCAGCGGTGGCAGGTGCGGCTGACGGTAAAAAAGCCCTGCTGGAATCTGAGTTGGCCCGACCCGTGGCAATTCGGGCACGTCTTCACGGCCTCTTTGTTCCGGGCGCCGCTGCCGTGGCACTCCGGGCAGGGCTCGGTCCGCGGAAACCGGATCGTGGTTTCCTTGCCGGAGACGGCCTCTTCGAGCGTGATCGTCAGGTTGTAGGCCAGGTCGGTTCCGCGATTGGCGCGCGCGCCGCGGCGGGCCCGCCCGGTTCCCGCGGCGAACATGTCTTCGAAGATGTCGCCGAAGATGTCGCCGAATCCGCCAAATCCGCCGGCGCCGTCGAAGCCGTGGGGGATGTCGGCTGTGCCGAAGCGGTCGTACGTGCTGCGCTTGTCGGGATCGCTGAGGACGGCGTAGGCCTCGTTGATGACCTTGAACTTCTCCTCGGCGGACTTGTTGCCGGGATTGCGGTCTGGATGGTGCTGCATGGCCAGCCGCCGGTAGGCTTTTTTAATCTCTTCGTCGGAGGCCGACCGGGCGATGCCGAGGATTGCGTAATAGTCTTGCGCGGTGGCCATGTGCCGCCCCTCGGGCGATTACTTCTTGTCCTTGTCGGTTTCTTCGAACTCGGCGTCTACGACCGTGCCGTCTTTGCCGGACCCGGATTCGGGCGGCGCCTGACCCGCGCCAGCGCCACCCGCGCCGGCTCCTCCGCCGGGCGCGGCCCCGGCCGCCGTCTGTTTGTACATCTGTTCGGCCAGCTTGTGGGAGGCTTGCGTCAGCGATTGGACGGCCGACCGGATCGCCTCGGAGTCCGACCCCTCCATCGCCTTTTTGGTCCTGGCGATCTGGTCCTGGATAGCGCTCCGTTCGGCCGCGTCGACCTTGTCCCCCAGCTCGGTCAGCGTCTTCTCCGTGCTGTAGACCAGCGTGTCGGCTTCGTTGCGCACCTCGGCCAGCGCCTTCCTCTTTTTATCATCGTCCGCGTGGGACTGCGCCTCCTTGACGAACCGATCGATCTCTTCCTTGCTGATCCCGCTCGATGCGGTGATCCGGATCGATTGCTCCTTGCCGGTCGCCATGTCCTTGGCCGACACGTGCACAATGCCGTTGGCGTCGATGTCGAATGCGACCTCGATCTGCGGCACGCCGCGCGGCGCGGGCGGAATGCCGATCAGGTCGAACTGGCCGAGCAGCTTGTTGTCGGCGGCCATCTCGCGCTCGCCTTGGAAGACGCGCACGGTCACGGCGGTCTGGCTGTCGGCGGCGGTGGAGAACACCTGGCTCTTCTTGGTGGGGATGGTGGTGTTGCGCTCGATCAGCTTGGTAAAGACGCCGCCGAGCGTTTCAATGCCCAGCGACAGCGGCGTGACGTCCAGCAACAGGACGTCCTTGACCTCGCCCTTGAGCACGGCGGCCTGGATGGCGGCGCCGACCGCGACGACCTCATCCGGATTCACTCCCTTGTGCGGCTCCCTCCCGAAGAACTCCTTCACAATCTGCTGGATCTTCGGCATGCGGGTCATGCCGCCTACCAGCACGACTTCATGGATCTCCTTGGCCGTGAAGCCGGCGTCACTGAGCGCCTTCCGGCACGGTTCGATCGTGCGCTGGACCAGATCGTCGACCAGCTGCTCCAGCTTGGCCCGCGACAGCTTGGTGACCAGGTGCTTGGGACCGGCCGCGTCGGCCGTGATGAAGGGCAGGTTAATTTCGGTTTCCATGGAGGAGGAGAGCTCGATCTTCGCCTTCTCCGCCGCCTCTTTGAGCCGCTGCAGGGCCATCTTGTCATTTTTCAAGTCGATGCCCTGGTCCTTTTTGAACTCCGCGATCAACCAGTCCATGACCCGCACATCGAAGTCGTCTCCGCCCAGGTAGGTGTCGCCGTTGGTGGATTTGACCTCGAAGACGCCTTCGCCGATTTCCAGGATGGAGATGTCGAAGGTGCCGCCGCCGAGGTCGTAGACGGCGATCCGTTCGTCCTTCTTTTTCTCAAGCCCGTAGGCAAGCGCGGCGGCCGTCGGCTCGTTGATGATGCGGAGCACGTTCAGCCCCGCAATCTGTCCCGCGTCCTTGGTCGACTGGCGCTGGCTGTCGTCGAAGTAGGCGGGTACGGTGATGACGGCCTCCGACACCTTTTCGCCCAGGTAGTCCTCGGCCGTTTGCCGCATCTTTTGCAAAATCATCGCGGAAATTTCCGGCGGGCTGTACTGCTTGCCGCGAATCTCGACGTGGGCGTCGCCGTTCTGCGCTTCGACGATGTGGTAGGGAAGGCGTTTCTTCGCCGCCTCCACCTCGCCGGAGCGGAATTTCCGGCCCATCAGCCGCTTGATCGAGAAGATCGTGTTCTCAGGATTGGTGATGGCCTGCCGTTTGGCGATCTGACCGACCAGCCGTTCCCCCTTGTCGGTCAGCGCGACGACGGACGGGGTTGTCCGGCTCCCCTCGGCGTTGGGGATGACCACCGGGTCCCCTCCGCTGACGATGGCCACGCAGGAATTGGTTGTTCCAAGATCAATGCCGATCACTTTACCCATTGCCAGCCTCCTTCAGTCAGTCTTATGAGCGCACATCATTCGATTCGTCTTCGCGCCGTCCGGACCGCTTCGCCGTCGGCGCCTTTGACACGGTGACCAGGGCGGGCCGCAGCAGCTTGCCTTTGAGCACATAGCCCCGTTGGGCCTCCTCCAGCACGATCCCCTCCGGTTCCCGGCTGGATTCTTTTTGGGCCATCGCTTGGTGCCATTCGGGGTTGAATGGTCGCCCCATGCTCTCAACGACCGTGACCCCGGCCCGTCCCAGCACATCCTGGCATTGTTTCAGGATGAGAGCCCAGCCCTGGACCACGGCGTCGGGCGCGTGGTGCTCCTCGGCATGGTGCAGCGCCCGCTCAATGTTGTCGAGCACGGGCAGCCACTCCTTCAAGAGCTCCTCGTTGCCGAACTGCAGATACTGATCCCGCTCCCTGGCTGCGAGTTTCTTGTAATTATCGAATTCCGCCAACAGCCGCATATATTTGTCGTGCAACGCGTCATATTCCCGCTGCTTAGCTTCCAGTGCGCCCGATCCGGGCCTCGTGGTCTCTGAGGACGATTCCCTTTCGGCTTCCAGCGGAATCACCTCAATCTCATCCGGGTCGGTGTCGCGTTCCTCGCCCGCCGTCATGATTGGGGGCCTTCCCGCCACTCTTCGAAAAACTGGCTCAGTTGGGCGGCCGTGGAGCGCACCAGCGGGATCACGGCCGAATAGTCCATCCGGGTCGGGCCGAGAACGCCGACGCTGCCCAGCGGCTGGCCGTCGCACGCGTAGGTGGACGCCACGAGGCTGAAGCGGCTGATGCCGAGGGCGGCGTTTTCGGAGCCGATGTAGACCTGCACGCCGGGCGTTTCCAGGCATTGCTCCAGTATCTTCAACAGCTGGTATTTTTCCTCGAATGTTTTGAAGAGCAGCTTCATCTCTTCCAGATCGGTCACGTCGATCTGGCTGAGCATGTTGGTCGCGCCCTCCACGAACAGCTCGCCTTCACCGTCACCCGGCGTATTCATCGCCTGCCGGCCCAGCTCCAGCGCTTGACGGAGCAGTGAGTCGTACCGTTCCTTCGCTTGCTGCATTTCCCTCAGGATCTGTTGTTTGACGGTCTGCAACGGCAGACTGGCAAAACGACGGTTCAAATAGTCCGCCATCTGGGCCAGGTCACGGTCGGTCAGGTCATGGTCGAGTTCGAAGAGCGAGTGGTGGATCAGTCCGTCTTCGGAGACGAATATGGCCAGCACGTGGCGGGCCCGCAGGCGAACAAAATCAATGTGCTTGAAGTTCCGTTGCGACAAGCGCGGAGCGAGCACCACCCCGGCGTACTGGGTGGACTGTGACAGCAATCGTGACACCTTGTGCAGCACGTCTGCCGTGCTCTCACTCGGCGGCCAATCGGCCGGAACGGCCGACGTCTGCTGTCGGGCGGTCACCTCCTGCAGCAACGTGTCGACATAAAAACGATACCCCTTTTCTGTCGGGACGCGGCCGGCGGACGTATGCGGGTGTGTCAGGTAGCCGAGCTCCTCCAAATCGGCCATGACATTGCGGATCGTGGCCGGACTCAACCCGATTTCACTTAATTTCGTGATCGTTCTGGAACCAATGGGCACACCCAGCCGAATATGGTAGACAACCACGGAATTCAGCACATATTTTAATCGTTCGTTAAGCGGTCTCATGTTAAATAACTCATTGTTTTCAAAATATTATTAAATAACTGATCCTTCCTATCGTTGCCCATGGCTTAGCACTCTGTATCAGTGAGTGCTAATGCAGAATATCAACTTTTCCCCTCAGTGTCAAGACTCGATGCGATCCAGACCGATCAACCCTGGGCCGGGCGATTCAGGGTGTACAACAGTTTCAGTCCATCCAGGGTCAGTGTGGGGCACACTTCCTGAATTTCAGGACACTCTGGCGCAATCAGCGCGGCAAGCCCGCCCGTGGCGATGACGCGGGCCCGCGTCCCCGGCTCGATCACAGCCATTTCCGTCCGTGTTCGAGTGATGAGTGTGCCGGTCAGGCCGGCGAAGCCGATCAGAATGCCGGCCTGCATCCCGGCAACCGTGTTGGTGCCGATGACCCGGTCGGGCCTGACCAGGTCGATTCGGGGCAGTTTGGCTGCGCGTTGAAAGAGAGCTTCGGCCGCGGTCCAGACGCCGGGCGCGATTGATCCGCCCAGATATTCTCCCCGGGCCGTCACGGCGCAGATGGTCGTGGCTGTCCCGAAATCAACGATGATGACGGGGCCGCCGAAGCGGGCGTAGGCCGCCGCGGCGTTGACCAGGCGGTCCGCGCCCAGCTCCGCCGGGTTGTCGATTCGAAGGGTCAAACCGCTCTTGAGCCGGTGGGTGACCTCGACCGGTTCGATCCGCAGCAGCCGATTCGCCAGCTCCTCGATGACGGCCGTCAGCGGGGGGACAACGCTGGAATAAATCATGCCGCTCACCGACCGCAGGTCATACCCTCGACCTCTCAGCAGGTCGTTGAGCAGCGCCGCATATTCATCCGCGGTGCGCTGGTGATGCGTGGCGATGCGCCACTGGGCTTTCAGCTCGTCCTGGTCGAACAGGCCGAGCACGATGTTCGAATTACCGATGTCAATGGCGCAGAGCATGTGCGGCCCCCGTCGCCGGGTGTTCATCCGGTCTCAGCGTGATGGTCGCCTCCACGGACAGACAATGAATCGATCCGTCATCGCGGCGAAGGCGTAACCGGCCGCCGGGCTCGACGGCCTCCGCCTGGCCGGTGTATCGCCCCGATGGGGTTTCGACTGCGACCCTTCGGCCCAGCGTCTGGCAGTGGCGGCTCCATTCGTCGAGCAGCCAGCCGGCGCCCTCATGATACAGCCTGTCGTATCCGCGATCGAATCGAGTCAGGACCTCCGTGAACAGGTCCGACCGATCACAGGTTCTGCCCAGCTCGATCTGGAGCGAGGTGGCTGTCGTCTTCAGCCCGTCCGGCATGGCGCATGACGGCCAGTTCACGTTCAGACCGATGCCGACCACGGCCAGGTTGGTGTCGCCGCCGGCGCTTCGGGCTTCGACCAGGATGCCGCCTGCCTTGCGGTCGTTCATCATGAGATCGTTGGGCCATTTGAGTTGCGGGGAGAGACCGGTGACGGATTCGACGGCGTCCCGCGCGGCGACCGCGGCCAGAAACGGCAGACCGATGAGCACAGGCTGTGGAAACGGTCCGCGCAAAAGGATCGACAGATACAGATTGCAGCCCGTTGGCGATTCCCAGCGGCGGCCCTGGCGACCGCGCCCGGATCGTTGCGCATCTGCGATGATTACCGTGCCGTCCGGTGCGCCGGCAGCCGCGGCCTCGAACGCGCTGCCGTTGGTTGAATCGACGAGTGCGTGGTGGATGATCTTTGAGCCGATCCGCCGCAGGGTCGGCAAGGAAGCGGGGATTTTAAATGAATCGGATTTGTGCGGTTGCCTCATACGGAACGTCCCCGACGGCCGGCTTTGATTTCGAGGCTCAGGTCGGCCGCCGGCGCCGAGTGGGTCAGCGCGCCGATCGAAATGGCATCGACGCCCGTGGCCGCGATGTCACGCACATTGTGCAAGTGGACGCCTCCCGACACTTCGGTTTTGGCGCGGCCTCCGATCAATCGCACCGCCTCCTTGATCTGAACGACCGGCATATTGTCGAGCAGGATGATATCGGCTCCGGCCGTCAACGCCTCCCTGACCTCCTCGAGGGTGGCGACCTCCACCTCGATCGGTTGACGGCGTGTTCGACCGGCCCGTCGCCGTGCCGCCTGCACGGCCGAGTGCAGGTCGTCCGCCAATGCCAGGTGGTTGTCCTTGATCAGGACGCCGTCGCTCAAATCCATCCGGTGATTCCGGCCGCCGCCCTTTCGGACGGCGTATTTCTCCAGGAGGCGGAGGCCGGGAATCGTTTTTCGCGTGTCCAGAATCACGGCCCGCGTCCCCTCGACGGCATCGACGAAACGCCGGGTGAGCGTGGCGACGCCGGACAGATGCTGCAGAAAATTGAGCGCGACCCGTTCACCAGCGAGGATCGACCGGCCGTCGCCGGCCAGCGTGGCGACGATCGCGCCCGCTTCGATGCGGGCGCCGTCGCGCGCCGACGCGCGAAAGCGGAGCAAGGGATCAACGGCCTGGAACACGGCCCGGGCCGCGGGCAATCCGGCGATGATCGCCGGCTGTTTGGCGATGATGACGCCCCGCGCCTTGACGGGACGGGGAAACAACCGTCGCGTGGTGACGTCGCGCCGGATGGCGTCCTCGGCCAACGCTGCAACGATCAGTGTGTGCAGCGACGATGGCGCGAGCGTGATTCGCGCGGTCACGAAACGCCCTGCTCCCGTTCATCGAGCGACTGGATCTTGTCGCGCAGCGTCTGGTGCTCGAGCTGAGCCTCGCGGTGGCGGGCCTTGATTTTTTCAATCTCAACCGGCGGCGCCTTGGCGAGAAATTGCCCGTTGGCGAGCGTTTGTTCATCGCGAGCCATCTGCGCCGCCAGTTCGCCGAGTCGCTTTTCCGTTTTAGCCCGCTCTTTGGCGAGATAACCGGCCAGATCGACTGATTCCTGTGGGCGTTGTACGGACAATTCAATGTGCTGGCCGCCAGGCAACACGACCATGATGCGAATGGCGTCCGCAGGAGGGGTGGGATTAACCGCCAGCGGATGGCTGAGTCGGGCAAATTGCACGACGGCCCTACTCACCATGGGTTGAATCAAGATGTTTGCCAGCTCTGGGTTTTCTTTGACAAGAGCGACCGACAGCTTTTGCGCGGGTGCGAAGCCATTGTCAACGCGATATTTCCGCAAGCCCTCGATGAGCGCTTGCAATATTGCAAGTTCCCGCTCGGTGGTCTCATTCTGATAGCGTTGTTCTGCCGTTGGATAGGGCGCGACCATGATGCTCTCGCCCTGATGAGGAAACGCCTGCCAGATCTCCTCGGTGATGAACGGCATGAAGGGATGGAGCAGCCGCAACAGTGGCTCAAACGTGTCGACGAGCGTCTGCCGCGTGGCGGCCGAGTCTGGTGATTCCTTGTCCACCAGGGCCGGCTTGATCAACTCCAGATACCAGTCGCAGTACTCGTGCCAGACAAATTGATAGAGGCGGTTGGCCGCCTCGTCGAATCGGTACGCTTCCAGCGAGCCGTTCACGTCGCCGATGCACCGCTGCAGCCGGCTGAGGATCCAGCGATCGGCCAGCGTCCGCTCGGCGATCGGTGAGGCCTGGCGCTGACCGTCCAGGTTCATCAGAATGAACCGCGCGGCGTTCCAGATCTTGTTCGCGAAATTCCGGTAGCCGGCGATCCGTTCCTCGGCGAGGCGGATGTCGCGTCCCGGCGACGCCATCGAGGCGAGGGTGAAGCGCAGGGCGTCCGTGCCATATTTGTTCATGATCTCGAGCGGGTCGATGACATTGCCCTTCGACTTGCTCATCTTCTGCCCTTCGGCGTCGCGGACCAGGGCGTGGATGTAGACGTCTCGAAATGGGACCTCCTTCATCACGTACAGCCCCATCATGATCATCCGGGCGACCCAGAAGAAGAGGATGTCGAAGCTGGTGACGAGCGTCGATGTAGGATAAAAGACGGACAGCTCCTGTGTCTGCTCCGGCCAGCCGAGCGTGGAGAACGGCCAGAGCGCCGATGAAAACCAAGTGTCGAGCACATCGGGATCCTGGACGAGGTCGGCCGACCCGCAATGGGGACACCGCTCGGGTGCTCTAAGGGCGACGATCGGGGCTATGCACGCCGGACGGCAGCATTCGACGTCGTTTCCCCGGCAATACCAGGCCGGAATCTGATGGCCCCACCAGATCTGTCTGGAGATGCACCAGTCCTGGATTTGCTCCATCCAACCGAAATAATTGTTCGCCCACCCCTCGGGGATCAGTCGAATGCGGCCGCCCCGCACGCTGTCGATGGCCTCCTTGGCCAACGCTTTGCCTGACGACTTGCTGGGAGTGTTCACACCCACGAACCATTGTGGAGAAAGGTAGGGCTCGACGATTGTCCGGCATCGATAGCATTTGCCGATCACGTGCGTGTGCTCTTCCACCTTGAGCAGCGCCCCGCGCACCTGCAGCCAGTGCTCGACGCGGGCCCTGGCCTTGGGGACGGTGAGCTGGGCGATGTCTGCCAAGACGTCGGCATCAACGCCGTGCTCGCCGAGTGACGGCCGGATGCGTGCCTGGTCATCCAGGATGGCGATTGAGGGGATCTGGTGCCGCTGGCCGGCTTTCTCATCATTGAAATCGTGCGCCGGCGTGATCTTGACGGCGCCCGTTCCGAATTCGCGATCGACCAGGATCGGATCGCCCACCACGGGGATCGTGCGGCTGGTCAGCGGTAGGCGCACCTGCCTGCCGATGAACCGGTTGAAGCGCGGATCATCGGGATGGACGGCGACGGCGGTGTCGCCCAGCAGCGTTTCGGGGCGGGTGGTCGCGACGGTCAGAAACAGATTCGAATCATCCGCCAACGGATACTTGATGTGGTACAACTTGCCACGCGCCTCTTCGTGTTCGACCTCGATGTCCGAGAGCGCGGTGTGGCAGCGGGGGCACCAGTTGATCAGCCGCTCGCCCCGATAGATCAGTCCGTCGTCATAGAGTCGGACGAAGACCTCCCGCACCGCGGCGGAAAGCCCTTCGTCCATGGTAAACCGCTCGCGGCTCCAGTCGCAGGAGGCACCGAGCTTTTTGAGCTGCGAGATGATCGTCCGGCCCGACTCGTTCCGCCAGGCCCAGACCCTGTCGACAAAGGCCTGGCGTCCCAGCTGTTCACGAGTTATTTTCTCTGCCTTGAGTTGTCGTTCGACCACGTTCTGCGTGGCAATGCCGGCGTGATCGGTGCCGGGGATCCAGAGGGCATTGTCGCCGCACATCCGCCGCCAGCGAATGAGCATATCCTGAAGCGTATTATTGAGCGCGTGGCCAAGGTGGAGCGAACCTGTAATGTTCGGCGGCGGAATGACGATGCAAAAGGCGCGGCCGGACCCAGAGGCGTCCGCCCGGAAGAACCCGCGCCGTTCCCAGAAGGAGGACCAGCGGATCTCAACCGGGGCAGGATCGTAGGTGGGCGTGAGCGGTGACTCGGGCATACGCTCGTCGGAAAAATGACGGCGTCATCTTAACACGGGGGGAATGGCAAAGCAACGCCAACACGCACCAACGTCGGTTGAGAAGGGAGACAAGCGGATGTCGATTATTCGGCTTTGAGCCGATCGATCTCGGCGCGCACGACGCGTTCAGCCAGTTCCGGAACGAGTTCTTTTGTGACCCGCTCCACGGTTTCCTGGGTAATTTTTCGCGTCATTTCTTCCACCATCGACCGGACCAGCTGCTCGGTTTCATCACGGGTCATGTCTTCAAGCCCTCCTGACGCTGGTGAAGCGGACTTGAGCGGGGGCGGCGGGGCGGCGGGCTCCGGCTCTGTGACGGGCATCGGGGTCTGATTCGACATCAACCCCGGAGACTCCGCGGCCATCGCCGGTGCCGGTTCCTGCGCTGATCGGGGCGGTTGGGCGTCAGCGGGGGGTTGATACAGCAACGCATCGGAATTGGACATCAGCAAATCATCCATCGAAACGGTGGCCGCATTATTCTGCGGCGCCGCAGCCGACTCGGCCGCGGGGTCGTACAGATCAAACTCAAACGGTTTCGCCGTCGGCGGCTCGGCCACGGCGGGCGCCGGCGGCGGGGTTGCGGCAGGGGGCGGCGCCGATGGGGCGGCCGTGCGGGGTGCCGGACCGCCTTGTTCCCTTGGCACCCATCCGAGCAACTGCTCCATTTCCGCCATGTTTTGATCTTCCATTGCGCCGCCGCTCTGAGGCGGGCTGGCCACAGCGCCGTTTGATCCGGCGGCGTGAGCGACGTTCTTGGCGGCGACGGCCACCGGCGCGGCCGGAGCGATGCAGCGATTGATGGTCGCATTGATCTCCATGGCGTCCAGGGGCTTCTTGACGACGTCTGTGATGCCGGACCGGCGCAATTGCTCCATATTGAGATCATCGCTGGACTGCGCCATCAGAATGATGGGCACGGCGCGCAGCGCCTCCTGTTCCCGCACCTTTCTGACGAACATGCTGAGGGGAAGCCCGTCGAGCTGGGAGTTGACCATGATCAGGTCCGGCGCCCGCTGATAGGCGCGATCGAGGGCAGCCAGACCGTCCTCGACGGCCACGATTTCGAACCCCTCCTTGCTCAAGGTGAAATCGAGCAGCCGGTGGACGGCAAGATTTTGATCGATGACCAGCAATGTTTTTGCCATGCTTCCCACTCCGAAGGTCGCACGGGTGTCAAGACCGGCGTCGCGAGGACGGGGTTCACAACCGTGAACATGCCGATATGTATCGACGGTAGCACAGGCTCCCAGGGTTGTCAAGAAAAGCACATACTTGCCACCGAGTCGATGAGATAAAAGGGGAGGTATTATTAATGGGGGCCCGTACGGGGCCAGCCGCCTCACTGACTCGGCGGCGCGCACAAGCTCGCTGCTCCTTACTCGTCGCAGCGTGCGCACTCCGATGCCCCCCAGCCCCGATCTCCCCCCGAGGCCCCCC
>DATJYI010000205.1:0-2401 GCA_035499635.1 Nitrospiria bacterium
CGTTGCGCTTCTTTGTCGTGACCATTCAATCCTCCACGTTCTGAACGTCCGTTTCCATCAAGACCGCATCCACTCGAATCAGGCCGGGCGCCGGTGTTCCCTGTGGCGCCGCCGTTCCCGCCGCCACCCGTCCGATGGCAATCACGTCGCCGCCATACCGCTGAATCCGCACGCACTGCCCCTCCCGCCACCACGCCGATCCGTCCGCCGCCGTATGCGGCAGCGGGGCGCCATGGCCGACCCTGGCGGCCGTGGCGTCATCCACCATCACGACGGGCAGATGGGCCAGGACCCGGCTGACGGGCGTCATAATCTCGTCGATCGTATCCGATCGAACCGCCGCCTCGATCCGCTCCAGTGTCACGGCCTCTTCCAGCGTAAAGGAACCAACGCGCAACCGTTCCAATCGGGCCAGATGCGCCCCGACGCCCAACCGCTCTCCGATGTCGTGGCAGAGGGTGCGAATGTAGGTGCCCTTCGAGCAGTCCACTTCAACGGTCACCAGCGGACCGTCGTGCTCCAGCACCCGCAGTGAGGCGATGACCACTTCACGGGGCGCACGGGCCACTTCCACGCCGGCCCGCGCCGCCTTGTAGAGCGGTGTTCCCCCGACCTTGACGGCCGAGTACATCGGGGGCAGCTGCCAGATCGGGCCGACAAATTCCAGGCAAACCGCTTCGATGCGGGCGCGATCGACGCCGTCGAGGGCGGCCCCGTCGGCGCGGCTCAGCACCGTGCCGGAGGCGTCCTGCGTATCGGTCCGTTCCCCCAGCCGCATGACCGCCAGGTACGTCTTCTGTTCGCCGACCAGATACTGGGCCGCTTTCGTGGCCTTGCCGACGCAGAGGGGAAGCACCCCGGTGGCCGCCGGATCCAGCGTTCCCACGTGGCCGACTTTGATCGGCGCCAGAAGCGCCGCTTTCAGCAGCGACCGGACCTTCGCCACCACGTCGTGCGAGGTCCAGCCGGAGGGCTTGAGCGCGTTCACAAACCCCATCGGAGGGCGCCGGGCAATGACGGGTGCGCCCGCTCCGGCTGCCGGCGTGGAACGGCGGGGCACCTTGATCATCATCGGGGCGCCGCCGCCATCGTGTTCCGCACAGCCCGTTCCGCCGCCTCGATGACCCTCGGCCTGACGGTGTCGATCGTCCCCGCCACGGTGCAGCCGGCCGCCTTCCGGTGGCCGCCTCCTCCGAATTGTGAAGCGATGGCCGCCACGTCGACCTCGCCGCTAGCACGGAAACTGACTTTGACGCGCCCCGGTTCGGCGTCGCGCAGGAGTATCGCCACCTCCGTCTCGGTCAACGATCTGGGGTAGTTCACGAAATCCTCCGCGTCCTCCGCGGTCGTGCCCGTCCGCGCGAACACGTCGGCGGGAATCGTCACCCAGGCGACCGTCCGGTCCGCAGACACTTCCATCCGCTCCAGCACGGCTCCCAGGAGCTTGAGCCGGTTCACCGTATTCCGTTCGTAGATCTGATGCGAAACCCAGGCCGGCCGCACACCCCGCTCGGCCAGCTCCGCAGCCAGCCGGAAGACGGCGGGACTCGTGTTGGAATATTTGAACGACCCCGTTTCAGTCATCAATGCGGTGTAGAGGCACAACGCGATCTCTTTCGAGACACCAACATGCAGATCGCCCAACAGCGCGGCAATCATCTCCGCCGTCGCGGCGGCGCCGGGATCGACCCAGTTGATCTGTCCGAACTGTTTGTTCGTGATGTGATGGTCGATATTGATGATCAGCGACGGCCGCCGCTCGTGGAACAGCGCGGTCCGCTCCAGGTCGCCGCAATCGACCACCACCAGGACGTCGTATCCCTCGTCGGGCCGGTCGACCTGTCGGTAGAGACCGTGAGCGGGGAGAAAATCGAGCAATCGCGGCACGGGGTCACGGTTGACCACCAGCGCCTCCTTGCCCATGCCGCGCAGCGCGTGCGCCAGGGCCAGCGCCGAACCCAACGCGTCGCCCTCGGGGCTGACGTGCGTCGAAATCAGGACGCGCCGGTGTTGTTCCAACGCGGCCTGCACGGCTTTCCGGTCCCCGGCATTCACGATTGTTCCTCCCGCTCTAGCTGATTCCATAAATCATCCATCCGGGCCTCATCCCGGGCCGAGTGGTCCACCTCGAACAGCAGCTCCGGCACCCGCTTCACCTGCAATCGCCGGCTCAACTCGCTGCGCAAATATCCCGCCGCGTGGGCCAGCCCCTTGAGCGCCTCCGGCGCCCTGGCGTCGTCCAGCACCCCGATGGTCACGCGCGCCCGGCTGAGGTCGGCCGAGGTCCACACCGACGTCACCGAGACCGTCGCCACCCGCGGATCCTTCACCTTTCGGCGGATCAACTCGGACAGCTCGGCCCGTATCAGGTCGTTCATCCGGGCCGTTCGGGGAGAGCTGG